>JBDSAK010000109.1:0-11843 GCA_039922195.1 Mycobacteriales bacterium | reverse complement strand
CCCCGAGCGTGGCGCCGATGACGAACAAGGGGGTGACCTCACCGCCCTGAAACCCGGAGCCGAGAGTCAGCGAGGTGAAGAGCAGCTTCAACGCGAAAGCGAAGGTCGCGACGCCCACTCCGGGAGCGATCGACGCGCTCACGAGTGGCAACGACAAGCCGAGATAGGCACGCGAACCGACGGCATAGGTCAGCGCGACGACCAATGCGCCGCCGACCACCGGCCGGGCGGGGGGCCAGGCGACCGCCCACGCGAAACCCCGCTTGAGAGCGTGCGTCAGCGCGACGAAGGTGCGCGCCACGAGACCGCAACACAGACCCGCGACCGCGACCCGACCGATCATCCAGACTGAGACATCGAGATCGGCAAATCGTGGGAACACCTGATGTCCGACACCGAGAGCCCGGACGACGTGATCACCCACGACCGATGCGACCAGCGCAGGCACCAACGCGTCGTACCGCACCCGGCCGACTGCCTGCACCTCGAGGGCGAAGGCACACCCCGCGAAGGGAACGCCGAAAACCGCGCCGAAGCCGCCGGCAATCGCGGCGATCAGTAGCATCCGACGAGTGTCCGGTCGCAGCCGCCACGACCGGCTGAACGTGTCGGTCAGGCTGCCGGCCATCTGGATCGCAGCGCCCTCGCGCCCCGCCGAGCCGCCGAACACGTGCGTCACGACCGTGCCGATGAAGACCAGCGGTGCCATCCGCCGCGGCAGCCAGCCTCGTGGCTCGTGGATCTCATCGGTGAGGAGAGCGGTGCCCTCGGCCGCGCGCCCGCCGCCGTAGTGATACGCCAGACCTACCGCGAGCCCGCCGAGCGGCAGCAGGAACAGCAGCGCCGTATTCTCGACGCGCGTTCGGGTCGCCCAGGCGAGCGATTCGAGGAACGCCGCAGAGGCCAGTCCCGACAGCACCCCCGCAACGGCGCCGAGCGCGCTCCAGCGGACCTGGCGGGCGCCCTGCTGGCGGGTTCGACTGGCAGAAGCTTCCGGCACCGCGCGATCATTGCAGCCGTCCCGGCGCAGGAGCGCAGGCGAACTTCACATAGCGCATCATTTGTGTGTCGGCTGGCATAGGCTTGCGGCACATCGGGGCCGACCCGTATTCGAGGTGCAGGAGGCCGAATGCCACGCGAGAACGGCGCTTCCAGACAGCAGGCTGAGTTGACGCGGGACGTCGTCGTGCTGACGCTGCCGGCCGATGGTGCCTACCTTTCCGTCCTGCGCACGGCGACGGCCGGCCTCGCCTCGCGACTGGACTTCACGCTCGACGACATCGAGGACCTGCGCATCGCCGTCGACGAAGCGTGCGCGATGCTGCTCTCCCACGCGGTCGAGGGAGCGGACCTCACGTGCGAATTCGAACTGCATGACGCGATGCTGAGCGTGGCGGTGAGCGTGCCGACCAGTGACGGTCAGGAACCGTCGCGTGACACCTTCGCCTGGACCGTGCTCTCGGCTCTTGCCGGCGAGGTCGACAGCTGCGTCGACGAGGACAATCGAGTCACCATCACACTGCAGAAGCGCCGCTTCGACGAGACGACGGGGTCGGAGTGAACGACACGACTCCACACACCGTGTCTGCACCCGTGTCTGATAACGCGAGCGAGACAGAGATCATTACGTCGGACGACCCCGTAGCCCAGCCAGATCTCCCGGCGGCGATCGAGGACGACCTCCCGCCGCAGGTATCCGAGCGCACCGGCGCCGACCGCGCCCGGGCGCGCGCGCTGTTCGAGCAGCTCAAGACGACGACGGACCCCCGCGTGCGCGACGAGCTCGTCGAGATGCACCTGCCACTCGTCGAATACCTGGCCCGGCGCTTTCGCAACCGCGGCGAGCCGCTCGACGACCTGGTGCAGGTCGCGACGATCGGCCTGATCAAGAGCGTCGACCGCTTCGACACCGAGCGCGGCGTCGAGTTCTCGACGTACGCCACCCCGACCATCGTCGGCGAGATCAAGCGACACTTCCGCGACAAGGGCTGGGCCATCCGCGTTCCCCGGCGCCTGCAGGAACTCAAGCTCGCCTTGACGAAGGCGACGTCCGAGCTGTCGCAGAAGCAGGGCCGCGCTCCGACCGTCGCCGAGCTGGCAGCGTTCCTCAAGCTCACCGAGGAGGAGATCCTCGAAGGGCTCGAGTCGGCGAATGCGTACTCGGCGATCTCGCTCGACTCCCCGGACGGCGGTGACGACGACTCCCCCGCGGTCGGCGACACGCTCGGTCAGGTGGACGACGCCCTCGAAGGCGTCGAATACCGCGAGTCGCTCAAGCCGTTGCTCGAAAAGCTGCCGCCGCGGGAGAAGAAGATCCTGCTGCTGCGCTTCTTCGGCAACATGACACAGTCGCAGATCGCGACGGAGCTGGGCATCTCGCAGATGCACGTCTCGAGGCTGCTCGCCCGCACGCTGACCCAGTTGCGCGAGGGCCTGCTCTCGGACAGCTGAGGGTGTCGTCACCCTGGGAGGTGGCCGCGTCCCACGCGCCGGGTACCCTCGGCTGGTGCGGGCCCTCCTGATCGTCAACCCCAAGGCGACCACGACCACGCCCCGGATGCGCGACGTGTTGGCCCGCGCGCTCGGCAGCGAGATCAAGATCGACATGGCGGAGACGACACACCGGGGGCACGCCAAGGAACTCGCCCGCACGGCGGCGGGGGACGGCCTGGATGTCGTCGTCGTCCTGGGCGGCGACGGCACGGTCAGCGAGGTCGCCAACGGGCTCGTGCACACGGGTACGGCGCTGGGCATCGTTCCGGGGGGCAGCGCCAACGTCTTCGGCCGCGCGCTCGGCATGTCGCCCTCGCCGGTCGAGGCGACCAGCGAGTTGATCGAGGCGCTGCGCGCGGGCCGGCGTCGCTCCATCAACCTCGGGCGCGCCGATGACCGCTACTTCACGTTCTGCGCGGGTTTCGGCGTCGACGCCGAGGTCATCCACCGGATCGAGAAGCTGCGCCACTCCGGCCGGCCGGCGACGCCCGCGCGCTATATGCGCACGACGGTCTGGCACTACCTGTTCGGCACCGACCGCCGGCACCCACGAGTGACCTTGCAGCTTCCGGGCGAGGAGCCGATCGGCCCCCTGTTCAACGGAATCGTGGCCAACGGGTCGCCCTGGACCTACTTCGGCAGCCGCCCGGTGAATCCCTTCCCAACGGCCAGCTTCGACCACGATCTCGACCTGTTCGCGCTGCGGAAAATGACGGTGCCAGGCTCGGTTCGGATTGCGCAGCAGTTTTTCGAGGAAAGTTCCCGGCACAACCGCCGGCACGTGATGACCATGCACAGCGTCGCGGCGTTCACGCTCACTTCCGAGATCCCGCTCGCGGCCCAGGTCGACGGTGACTACGTCGGCGAGCGCACCTCGATGTCCTTCGAGAGCGTGCGCAACGCGTTGACGGTCATCGCCTGACTCGTCAGCGAATCTTCAGCCAGCCTTCAGCCTGGCAGTCGAGAGTGTGAATCACGGAGAAAGTGCCGACCACCTCCACAGGAAGAGTTACTGCCTGTGCGCGTTGCGGCACGCACTGTAGGTCAGTTGGGAGGTTTGTCGCAATCCCTTACAAAACAAGGGATTCGGCCTCCCGGAAATACCCAGATTCCGTCTCTGGAATTGCTCGGTCCCGCGTACTGTCGTACGCGGGCAGTTGATCATTTGCGCGCCGGCTCATCACCGGTTCGAAGGAGCTAGTGCCATGTCTGATCCCGCACAGCCGCCCGCTTCCGGCTCGTCCGACGTCGTCGACGCGCTCCGCCAGGTCCTCGAGGACAACGGACGGCGCATCGCGCAAAATCCGCGCCGGTTGCGTGCGATGCTCAGTGACGTACTCGGCCCGCAGGCAGCCGACCAGCGCGCCGCTGTAGACGCCCTCGTGATCGCCGCCGAACTGGGCGTGCCGACCGAGCTGATTGCCGCAGGCCCGGGCGCGGAAGCTGACGCGTCACTCGCAACCCGCCTCGTCGACTGGGGCCTGGAGCGGTCGGTGGCACAGTGGGCGACCGGCACGTGGACCAGCGCTCTCGGCAACGCCAGGTCGGTTCCCTCGACCACCATCCCACTGCCTATAGCGACCTCCCTGCCTCCCGGCAACATCCCGGCGCCGCCGATGCCACCACAGTTCGTCCGGACCGAACCGCCGCCGTACGCGGCGCCGATGGGCTGGGCGGGACCGCAGGGTGCCGACCTCCGGCCTACCTGGCCGGTTGGACAGCAGCGCGGCAAGGCACGCCGACCGGTGGCCGCCGTGGCCGCCGCCGGAGTGGCTGTGTTGTTGTTGTCCGGCCTCGCGGTCGCCAAGAATCTGGCGGACGACAACGCCAGCAAGTCGACGATCAATACAGCTGCGTCGATCAGCAGTGCCAGCGCGAGCGCGACTGCGTCGGCGCCTGCAGCGGCTCCTAGCTCGCCAAGTTCCCAGCCGGCTCTCGTAGCGGCGGTGCGTCCCGTCGCCCCGACCACGTCGGCGTCGTCAGCGACGCCATCGGCGTCGGCCAGCGCGCCGGCACCCGTGAAAGCGTCGAGTCCGCCTGCACTCCCCGCACCTGCCGCGAAGCCGGCGGCGTCAGCGAAGCCCGCCCCGGCACCGGCCCCAGCCCCGAAGCCAGCACCAGCACCAGCACCAGCACCAGCACCAGCGCCAGCACCAGCACCAGCCCCGAAGCCGGCACCCGCCCCAGCCCCGAAGCCGGCAACGGCTCCCGCTCCCGCTCCCGCTCCCGCTCCCGCTCCCGCTCCCGCTCCCGCTCCCGCTCCCACTCCCACTCCCACTCCTGCGCCTGCGCCTGCGCCGGCCGCGCCGACCGCGCGCGATTCAACTGTCACCTACACGCCGGACGCTTGTGGCAGCGCATGGTGCCAAGCGTCGATCAACGTCCTGGCGTCGGGCGACTACGACTGGATTCAGATCGAGTCGGTGAGTCCTGTGCATCTGTCCTACGCGGTGGTCAACGGCAGGATCGCGTTCACAGCGCACCACAACGGCGCCTTCACAGCGGAGCTGCTCTGGCATGTGGAGAACCGCGCGACCGGCCAGCGGAGCAACACCGCGACGATGACCATCGTCGCCAATTGCAACACCGCATATGAGTGTTTCTGAGTCGGCGGCCACGATGACCGACGATGACCAGGCGCTGATCGCCCGTGCCCTTCGAGCCGCGGCGACAGCGCAATCGGGCGCGGCCACCCGACCGGGTCAGTTGCGGTCGCGGCTGGAAGCGGAACTAGGGCCCGATCAGGCGCGTCGGCTGGGGGCGCAGGTGCACCAATTGGTGGCAGCTGCTGAGGAGCACGTCCCGGCGATGTTGACCAACCTCGCTCCGTTGAGCGCACAGAGTGTCGACCGGATCGCGAGTGATCTCTCGACCACTCGAGGCTGGGCATTCGCGACTGCGCAGCGCGCGACCATGCTCTGGGCCGGTGCACTGGGTCTGTTCGATCGGGCTCCGGCGGGCTCGGACGAATCCGTTCCAAGGCACGACGGCGCGCCAGGACCGGCCGTACCGGTGCAGCTGGCGAACCGGCATGAGGCGGCCCAGCCGCCGGCATTTCGAGCGATCACAGCGGGCCCGCCGTCGAACGAGCGGACGGCACCCGCACCCGCACCCGCACCAGCACCAGCACCAGTGCCAGACGATGGAGTGAGAGCGGCAGCCCCTCCGGCGGCAACGGCGTTCCCCCCTCCAGTACCCCCAGCCGAGTTCCCGCCGCCCCCTGCAGCCCACGGCCCGACTGCGGCGCCGGCGGGCGCAGTTCTGGCCTCGGCGTGGCCGGCGCCACGCGCGTACGACTCGCCTCCGCGGGCGCAGGCACTGGCCGGCAGCCCTCTGGCAGCGCCCGCGACCGGAGAGCTGCCGGACTTCCCCGCATCGAAGAGAAAGCTGCTGACCAGCGCTCATCCGGTGACCGGCGAGCCGCTCGCCGTCGTCACCGGATTCCGCGGCCTGCCCGTGCGGATCATGGCGATACTCGCCGTCGCGGCTGCGATATTCGCATCCACCTTCGTCATCTTCGACCTGGTTGCCCCGACGGTCCGGGGCATCATCTCGGGGGGCGCCGTTGCGTTCGTCTGGATGCTCCGCGCGCGTACGACCAAGGGCCTGCTCCTGTTCGAGCGAGGCGGCGTCCGGTTTTGCCCCTACCGCGCGGACTGGACCAAGCTCGCCCCGCAGGACACGATCGGATCGCCCTGGACCGACGTACGTATCCGGCGCGGACTGCTCCCTGGCATCGTCCTCGGCAACCGGACCGTAACCCTCATGCGGCTGCCATCGACACTGGCACAAGCAGTGGCTCTGCGCAGCAGATCGGCAACTGATGGCTGAGCGGCAGAGGACACACGCAGCCCTGCCGTCAAGCGACGATGCGTGCCGTGATCCCTCCGCCGAAGTCGATCACTGCACCCGGCACCAGTCCTGCTGCACGGCCCGGAGGTACGTCGTTCGACGCGTCGCCTTCGCTGAGTGTCATCGCCCACGTTGCGTCGGACAGGTTGCGCAGACCCCAGACACCCGCGCGGCTCGGATGCGCGACGACCTCACCCAGCACGTGCGCGTAGTCGTAGTCGCGTCGCAGGTGGTGCCGGGTCAACCTGGCTCCGGCACGCAGCACGAGCGAGCGGCCCCCGAACTCGAGGCGCACCGGTTCGGGCAAATCAGCGCCGCATGCCCAGCACTGTCCGGCATGACCCTCGTCGGTGAAGTTCTCCCGTCCGCAGGCGCACGCAGTGATGCCGTCGAGCAGGCGCGCCAATCGCGATCGCCAAACCCCCTCGCGCACCCGCGCCTGCGGGTTGGCGAGTCCGACCGTGAACGCGCGGATGAATTCCTGTCGGATGTACGCCGGATACAACGGCCAGTAACGCAGCACCGCTGGGTGCACCACCGGATCGGGCGCGTTGGAATCGTCGATCGGATCGAAAACGAAGACCGGCTGATCGCCGAAGAGTTGTTGCTCGGCCGCTTGGTCGAGGCAGGCGAAGTGCAGTTCGCGTCTGCCCTGCAAGGGGTGGTGGACCATCAGGACGTAGAAGATCAGGACGGCGAGGGAGTACAGGTCGGTGGCCGTGGACGGCTGCGCCTCGCCGCGGACAATCTCGGGCGCCATGAAGCGTGCCGTGCCCAGCACGCGCGCCGCGTGCTCGCCGTCCACGCCGACGTTGTCGTTGTCACAGATCAGCGGCTGCCCGGTCGCCACGTCGAAGAACACGTTGCCCAGACTGATGTCCCGGTAGCACAAGCCCTGCGCGTGCAACTGCAAGAAGGCGTCGGCCAGTCCCATGCACAGGCGGGTGACCGTGGAGAACGACACGTCCACCCGGCCGATGAGCAGGTCGGCGAGCGGCCTGGACTCCGGCGGGCGCAGCGGCATCACGTATCCGAACGCGCCATGCTCGCCGTCCACGAGTTCAGTCGGCCACAGAAAGGCGCT
This sequence comes from Mycobacteriales bacterium, assembly GCA_039922195.1. Lineage (GTDB taxonomy): Bacteria > Actinomycetota > Actinomycetes > BP-191 > BP-191 > JBDTYE01. Next base: position 4,414 of record JBDSAK010000109.1, on the reverse strand, counting down.
GCTCGGCGCCGGGCGCGCAACCAGCCGGACGAGTGCCGCGCGCTGCGACGGGTGTATCGCCTCTGGGCGATACCACTTCAGGGCGAGGGCGCGGCGCCCCGCTGCCTCCGGCACCAGTTCGTAGACGGTGCCCTGACCACCCTCCCCGAGGACCGCGCCGACGTACCACGCGCCGCCCTGCCGCGGCAGCACAACCCGCGCACCCGCTGCCAGCACGTCGCCCTCCCGCCTCGTCGCACCCGGCGGGTGTTCGCCGCCACCGACCATTGTGCAGGGGACAGCGGTGAGTGAGCGGCCCGGCGCAGAACTGGCGCGCCGTCCGCTGCACTTCTTCCTCGTCGCCGACTGCTCGGGCTCGATGGCGGCAGCCGGAAAGATGGCCGCACTCAACACCGCAATTCGCGAGGTGCTTCCGCATCTGGCTGAGACGTCCACCCGCAATCCCCATGCCCAGGTTCTCGTGCGTGCCATCCGGTTCGGCACCGGCGCGGCGTGGCACATCGAAGACCCCACGGACCCGGAAACCCTTGCCTGGCAAGACCTTCGCGCTGCGGGCTACACCGACCTCGGGGCCGCGATCGCGCTGATGCGCGCTGCACTCACTGTGCCGCCGATGGAAGAGCGGGCGCTTGCGCCCGCGATCGTGCTGGTGTCCGACGGCCAGCCGACCGACGACTTCGACGAAGAGCTCGACGCTTTGCTGGCACTGCCCTGGGGAGCCCGTTCCGTGCGGATGGCCGTCGCCATCGGACATGACGCCGACTACGACAGCCTGTCCCGCTTCATCGGCAATCCTTTGCTGGAACCGGTGACCGCGGCAAACCCCGAGCAGCTCGTCCATGCTCTGCGGTGGGCGAGCACCCATGTGTCGCGCGCCGCCTCCACGCTGGCGCCGGCCGGCCCGCCGCCGGCAATGATTGCGACGGCGTACACCCCGCGGGCCGGGGAGGAAGCGGTGTGGTGACAGCCACATGGACCGCGACGGCGGCAAGCGAACGAGGCAGCGCGCACACAGAAGGTGTCGGCAATCAGGACGCCGTCGGCAGCCGCACCGTTACCGTAGGTGCGGCGGCAACCCCGGTACTACTGGTCGCTGTGTCGGACGGCCACGGCGGCCGGCGCTATGTCCGGTCGCAGGCCGGCTCGCGGCTCGCCGTCGCAGCCGGGCTGGATGCACTGGAGAACGCGGTCCGCAGCTGCGATGTGCTCGGCAGGCACGACGCGAGCGCGGCCACGCGGCGCGGAGAACTCGACACCGCCCTGCGCGCGGCAGCCGCAGATGCCACGCAGCGCTGGAGAGTGGCGGTGCTGGCCCACCTTGCGGCCACGCCCTTTTCGGAGGCGGAGCGCGTGTCGGCCGGCAACGCACTCGATCGTGACCCGCTGACGGCGTACGGCTCGACGTTGCTGTTCTGCCTGGCGTCGGGCGACTGGCTGGGGTTCGCGCAGCTCGGCGACGGCGACGTGGTCGTGCGTGCCCGCGGCAGCAGCCGGTCGCCGGTGCCGGGGGACGAGCGGCTGGTTGCCGGCGCAACGACGAGTCTGTGCCTGCCCGATCCGGTGTCGGACTTTCGGTACGCCGTTTTGGCGCCCGAGGACGACATCGACCTGGTGCTGCTCGCGACCGACGGATACGGCAACGCGTTCGCATCCGACCAGTGGCGCGACGACGTCGTAGCGGACATCGGCGCACACGTAGAACGCAACGGCCACCCGTCGCTCGCCGCCGAACTGCCGGGCTGGCTCAGCGACTCGGCGCGCATCGGCGGTGACGACGTGACTGTCGCCGTCCTCGTGCGGCAGCGCACACAGGCCGCGACCATGGCCACGGCGCCGCTGCAACGGCCCGCGGCACTCGGCGGGACTGCGCCTGTCGCGCCCACCCTGCCTGCCAGCCGGCCGTCGGCCTCCCGCCGGGGTAACCGACGAACAAAGGTATTCTTCGCGATGATCATCGCGGGCGTCGTACTGGGAGTCGCTGCCGCCCTCGCGGCGCTGTCCCGGTCGGACCCGCCCGTCGTGCCGCCGCCAAAACCGAGCCAGACGGTCGAACCTTCGCAGGTGCCCTCCCCCCTGCCGAGGTCGCGGAGTGCCGCGCAACCGCCCGTCCCCAAGCCAGTGCCACCGCCGACCATTACCGTCCCGGCGGTCCCGTCGCAGCGCGTGTCACAGGGCCCGGCCAGCCGCGGGGCACCGAGCGGTTCAGCGACACAGGTCGTTGTGGGACCGAGATGAATCACGAGCCGTCGCACATATCTGTCAACCCAGCGCGCTGCCGGCACCATCCCTAGGAAGGACTGACCATGACCCAGACCCCGCTGCGGCTGCGCTGGGCGAGCGACGAGCTAGTCGTTCAGCCAGGCACCGAGGTGAGCATCGGCCGCGCACCGGAGAACACCATCACGCTGAGTTCATCGGCGGTATCACGCCGGCACGCCCGGCTCGCCCACAGCGACGACGGCTGGGTGCTCTACGACCTCGCCAGCACCCAGGGGACCTTCGTCGATGGCGTAGCCATCGGCGAGTACGCCCTGACGAGCGACACGAGCGTCGTCATCGGCCAGGGCGCCGAGTCGGTGCACGTGCAGGTAACCCCGCTGCATCCCGCGTCCGATGGCTTCGAACAGGAACCGACGCTCGGCACCTCGCAGGGCCGGCTGGTCGGTGGGGTGGACCCGCGGATGCAGCCCACGGTCGGCGAGAGCCCGCCACCTCCGGCGCAGCACGCACCACCCGCGCCTCCCGCTGGCGCAGCGCCGGTCGACGGGCAACGTCCGGGTGGGGCGCTTGCGCCTCAGGCAGCCCCGCCGACCGTCATCCCCGACTTCGCCGTCCCAGACGTCGTGACCGTCACCCTCGAAGGCACGTCGCACGTCGTTCGCAAGGGCGACGACGCCAGGATCGGCCGGGAGCGGGACAACACCATCGTGGTCGACCACTCAGTCGTGTCGCGGCATCATGCGCGGCTGCATCACGATGACACCGGGTGGGTGCTGGTCGACATGGGATCGGCAACCGGCACGTGGGAGCGCGGCAACCGGGTGTCACGCATCGAGCTGTCCGGACGGCACGAGGTCGTGCTCGGCGAGCCGACGACCGGGCTACCGGTGACGCTCGAGGCACCCGTCCGCAGCGCCGCGGAACCCGCACCGGGCTCGGGCCAGGTGGCGAAGCGGCCGGGCTCCAAGCTACTCGTGCCGGCGATCGTCGGGATCGTGGTGCTGGCCGTGCTGGCCGGCGCGTTCGCGTGGACCCGCGATCGCGGCGGCCTCGACCAGGATCGCCTCGCCAGAGCGACCGTTCGCATTATCGACCCATCGAGCGGGGCGTCCGGTTCGGGCAGCATCATCGACGCGAAGCGCGGCCTGATCCTGACCAACGCGCATGTCGCCGCTCCGGCCGCGTCGGGGACCGGCGTTCGAAACACCCTGTTCGAAGACGAAGTGAAAAAGAGCGCCAACCCGAGGCAACTTCTCATCCAGGTCGCGCCGGGTCTCGACCGGGCCGCGCAGGCCCGCTTCCGCGCCGAGGTGGTCGCTGTCGACGGCTATCTGGACCTTGCCGTCATCAAGATCGTTCAGACACTCAGCTCGACCCAGGTCGACCAGAAGGATCTCGACGACCTCACCGAGGTTCCGGTGCGGTACACCGATATCAGCTCCGGCGAGAGCGTGACAGCCGTCGGCTTTCCGGGTGCAGCCGGCTCGGCGTCAGCGACGCTGACCCGCGGCATCGTCTCCGGACTGGTAGCGGACGCACGGCTCAGTACCAACCGCGCGTTCATCAACCTCGACGCGCAGATCGCGCCGGGCAACTCCGGCGGCTTGGCGGCGGACAGCAAGGGCCGGCTGGTCGGCGTACCGACCCGCGGTCGCTTCATCCGGGCCAACGCAACGTCGGTCGGCGCCGCTCCGATCATCGGCACCATCTCGTCGATGCGGCCGGTTGCACTGGCGAAGCCGCTCATCGACACGGCGCGCTCCGGCCAGCAGTACACGAGTCCGTGGGCGAGCGATCTCCCTGCCGGCGCAGCCATCACCGCACTGCGCTACACCGCGCCCGTCACCGCAGGCGAGGTGGCCGCGGAGTGCGGCCGCAGCGAGCCGCGCGAGGGCATCGTGTCGTTCGCCGTTGACTACACCGGTTTCACGGCTGACAAGCACACGGACGTGATGGCACTTCTCTATGACAAAAAGGACGACGTGGTGGGCGTCGCACTCTCGGTGTATCCGACGGCGTTCCCGGCTGCCGGCTGCCTGACGTTGACGTTCCAGGCCGAAGGTGCGGTGCCGGCGGGCGACTACAAACTCAAGATCGGCGCAGGAGCCAACCACCGCGTGTTGTACGAGCAGGTGATCACTTATCCGGCGGCCCCCGCGCCGGAGACCGCTGGATAGCACCTCAGCCGCACCTC
>JBDSAK010000108.1:0-4302 GCA_039922195.1 Mycobacteriales bacterium | reverse complement strand
AGCGTCTGGCACATGGTGTCGACGCCGATCTTGGTGTAGTCGGCGAGGACCACGACTTCTCGGGCGGCGGCGGCGAGTGCTCGGTCGGCGGCGGCGACCAGCATGTTCGGCGTGGTCAGGCCCCGCTCGACACAGATGCCGTTGCCGGAGAGAAACACCCGCGTTGCCCGCAGGCCCTTGAGTGTCTGCTCGGTGGCCGGCCCGACCAGCGCGAGGATCGACCTGCGCAGGGTGCCGGCGGTCATGACCACCTCCACGCCGGTCACTCCTTGCAGGGCCTGAACCACCAGGAGCGAGTTGGTCACGACGGTCAGGTCCGGTATCCCCGACAGCAGCCGGGCCAACGCGTGAGTCGTCGTGCCAGGGCCGAGAATGATGGCGTCGCCCGGCTGCACGAGCGTCAGGGCTGCGCGGCCGATGGCGGCCTTCTCGTCGGCCGCCTGGGCGGTCTTCTCGGAATACGACGGCTCGTGGGCCGGGCCGGTCATCAGCGTCGCTCCGCCGTGCGTGCGGCGCAACAGACCCTGACTGGCCAACGTCCGCAAGTCCCGCCTGACGGTCGGTTCGGAGGTCTCGAGGAGCTCGACCAGGTCGCGTAGCGAAACCATTCCGTGCTGACGCGCTTCGGAAAGGATGCGCCGATGGCGCTCCGCAATCATCATGGCGGCACTATACAGAAATGATCGGTTTGCGCGTTACCGATCATTTCTGCTGAGTCCGGTTGACGCTGCTAGTACGCGCCCGCCACGGCAGCTTCGGCGTTGGTGCGGGTGAATTCGGCCGCTGGAACAACCTGCTTCAGCGCGACCCCGTTGTCGTTGTAGAACGCGTCCAGCGACGCGAAGGTGATAGGCCCCAGCCGCGGGTTGGACTCGATCATGCTGAAGATCCACCCGTCGATGATCTGGCGCATCGCGTCTCTCGTGCCGCCAATCGTGACGATCTGCGTGTCTCCGGGTGGTCGCTCGGCGCCCTGCAGGGCCGCCTTCGCACCGAGGGCCAGCTCGTCGTTCTGCGCGTAGATCGCCGTGATGTCCGGGTGCAGGCGCAGGAGTTGCTCGATCGCCTTCTGTCCGTCGCCGCGGGTGAAGTTGCCCGCTTGCTCCGCGAGCACCTCGATTCCCGGCTCGCTCGCAATGACGGCGCGGAAGCCGGCGTTCAGGTCGTCCTGACCGGCTGCGGCAGGCCCGAGCAGCGTCACCGCCTTGGCGCTGCCTCGCGTGGCCCTGATGAGCGCGGCAGCGGCGCGCTTGCCCTGGTCGAGCGGGTCCGAGCCGGCGTAACCGATGTAGCTGTCGCACGGGTCGAACGAGTCGGCGAGCATCCGGTCGACCGTGAAGACAGGAACAGTGTGCGCCTTTGCGTCGTCCAACGCAGGCTGCAACCCGTCCGAGCTGACGGGCGAGACAATGATCGCCTTCACGTCGTCGGCGACCATCTCCTTGATGTCGCTGATCTGCTGTTCCAAGGCGCCCGCCGCATTGCTCACGACCAGCGTGTACCCGAGCCGCTTGGCCTCGTTCTTCATCGACTCGGTCTGCGCCGCGCGGAAGGCCGTCCCGTGCACGTCCGACTGAGCGAAGCCGAGCTTGGCTGATTTCAGATCGAGCTTCGGAACGCCGGCGCCCCCGTAGGTCTTGTACGTGCACTTCCCGGCGTCGCCGGCGATCCCGGGCCGCGCGGCCGCAGGTGTCGGCCTGACATCACCGCTGCTTGCCGGACCTGCCGTCGTACCGCTGGACGGGAAGGCACTCGGCACGCTCGTCGTGCTGGGGCCCGGTTCGTCGTTGGTGCACGCGGAGCTGCCGCACACAGCGATCACCGCGGCGGCGGTGGCCAGACCGCGCAAGAGGCGTGCCACCGGCATCCGCAGCCCTCCCGAAGTCTCCGTGCGACCGCATGCCGACCTGAGGGGACTGTCCAGAACGACGACTGATGGCCGGCGGCGAAATTGCCCCTCAGGGCGCGCCCATCACCAGACCTTCGATGGTGTGCTTCTGCACGATCGGCACGAGCTCATCGACGACTCGACAATCGAGATGGCGGCGTACGACGTCCGGCAGCGTGTCGTAGAAGCTCTGCGTCACCATCACGTCGTGCAGCGCGGCGTGGCCCGCGCCGGGTGCGTCGACGCCGAGCACCAGGGTCGGGCGCTTCTTGTCGGTGTGGTTGGCGGTGCCGCGGTGAATCGTCAGCGCCGAACGTGCCGCAATGTCGCCCATCTTGGTGAGCTTCTGCTGGGCAAGGGCGGCGTACTGCGGCCACGTCGACTCGTCAGGGAACATGCAGTGCTTGAAGTCGAGCCCGGATTGCCACTGCGTACCAGGGGCGATCTCGAACGGACCCATGTCGGGCTCGACATCAACGACGGTCATGTTGAACGCGAGCGATGTCAGCCGATGCCCCTCGTAGGTCTCGACCGGGGAGGGGAAATCGCGGTGCCACGGCTGGTTGACCGCACCCCCGAACGGGATGTCGAATCCGATCTCGACGATCTCGTAGTCAGGTCCGAGCACCGCTTCGTTGACCGCCTGCACCCAGGGATGCGTGACGAGGTCGACGAAGCCTCTGAAGTCCTCGGGATGCACCTCGACGTAGTAGCGGTTGGGACCACGGCCGACCGCGCCGCCGGGCCGCACGATCGCTTCCTCGAATGCCCGATCGATGTCTTCGGCAAGCGCCGTGACCCACTCGCGGGTGAACGCTCCCTTGAGGCCGGTGATGCCGGCCGTGTTGAGCGCGTCGACGATGACGGCGGCGTCGTACGCAGCGACATCGATTACCGCTCCGGGAAGTGCTGCCGGGGACGTCCTGATCATGTCGATTCCCTCCGAGTCCGCGCGCCGGTCCGTTTGGCAGCGCTGGCGCTGGCGTTCGCTCTAATCAAGGTACCTCCGCCCGGCCGTGTACCGGGAGCGAATCCAGGTCGATGTACGGGGGGAGCAGGGGGACCGCGCCGTCGCCGAAGGGGCACTGCCTAGAACAAGCGCGGCGTCGACGGCTCGATCCCGCGCAGCGCTTCGTAGTCGAGTACGACGCAGCTGATGCCACGTGACGTCGCGAGCACTCTGGCCTGGGGAGTGAACTGCTGCGCGGCGAGGATGCCGCGCACCGGCGCAAGCAGCGGCTCGCGGTTGAGCCGCTCGAGGTAGCGCGTCAGCTGTTCGACTCCGTCGATCTCGCCTTTGCGCTTGATCTCGACCGCGACCTTGACTCCGTCCGCGTCACGGCAGAGCAGGTCGACCGGGCCGATGTCGGTCGGGTACTCCCGGCGTACCAGCGTCCAGCCCTCGCCGAGAACGTCGCAGCGATCGGCGAGCAGCTCCTGCAGGTGCGCTTCGACGCCGTCTTTGCGCAGACCGGGATCGACACCCAGCTCATGCGACGAATCGTGCAGCACTTCTTCGATGGTGACGATGAGCTCTTCGCCGGCCTTGTTGCTCACTCGCCATACGCCGTCCGACTCCGCGACGAAACACGGCGGGCTCATCCAATTCAGGGGTTTGTACGCGCGGTCGTCGGCGTGGATCGAGACCGAGCCGTCGGCCTTGACCAGCAGCAGGCGAACGCCCGACGGAAGATGCGCGGTGAGCCGACCGACGTAGTCGACCGTGCAGCGGGCAATGACCAGGCGCATAGGGCGCAAGATAGTGCGTCCCCGGCGACCGGCGACGAAGGAGCTGCCGGACGTCGTCGACGAACCAGAGCGCCTACTGCCCCTCAGGGGCCGGAGTCTCGATCAGCCGGAGCCGGTGGCCAGCGCCCGCGCCACGCGCGCCTCCAACGGGCGCGGGTAGCGCTGCACGCCGTTCGGCAGATCTGCGGTCTGCCCGCTCAGGATGGCCTCGAGCCCGAGCAGCATGATCGCCGCAAACGGATCGAACAACTGGGGAGCAACGATCCCGAGCCCGGCTGCGAGGTTGACCAGGCTGCCCCGATTGAGCAGGTACACCCGCCGACCGTCGAGCTCGTAGCGCTCGAGATGTCGGCGGACCGGGGTGCTCGGATGACGGTCGAGCCAGTCGACGTCGATTTCGCGATCGCTGTGGCCGACGTTGACGAGGATCGCGCCGTCGGCGACCTGCGACAGCTGCTGCTCGCCCAGCACCCCGTCGAACCCCGTGGCAGTGACGATCACGCTCGCCGAACGGAGTGCGGCGGCCATCTCGGCGACGCGGCACCCGTCGTGCTGTGCCTGGACGAGCCGCACCGGATCGAGATCGACGACGGTCACGACGGCGCCGAGATCGCGGGCGCGAGCGGCGACGCCCTGGCCCACCGGCCCGAACCCGACCACGACGA
>JBDSAK010000107.1:0-11980 GCA_039922195.1 Mycobacteriales bacterium | reverse complement strand
GGCGGCCGGCCGTTGTGGTGCCCGGTGCGCGCGCCGCCTGTCTCCCCGGCGTGAGATCCTCGGCGGGTGACCACCCGGCTGACCCTCGTGCTCGGCGACGACGAGTTCCTGTCCTCGCGCGCGGTCTCCAGCGCGGTCACCGCGGCGCGCGCAACCGACGCCGACGCCGACGTACACGAGTACGACTCGAAGACGCTCGGACCGGAAGCGTTCATCGACATGGCGTCGCCGTCCTTGTTCGGCGACACGCGGATCGTCGTGGTCCGCGAGGCGGCCGATCTCAGTGACGACACGCGTGTGCCGCTCGCGGCTTTCGTGGCCGGGCAGCCCGACGACGTCGTGCTCGTCATCGCCCACGCCGGTGGCAACAAGGGCAAGAAGCTCGTCGAGGCCTGCAAGCAGGCCGGTGCACACGTCATCGCATGCCAGAAGCTGAGTAAACCGGGCGATCGGCTCGCATTCGTCCAGGCCGAGTTCCACGCCGCGGGCGCCGAGGTCACCGCCGGCGCGTGCAAGGCCGTTCTCGAAGCGGTCGGCAACGACCTGCGGGAGCTTGCCGGGGCCTGCAGCCAGCTCGCGGCCGATGCCCCCGGCATCGTCGACGAGGACGTGGTCGGTCGCTACTTCAGGGGCCGCGCGGACGCCAGCGGCTTCGTCGTCGCCGACCGCGCGGTCGAGGGCGACAGCGCCGGCGCGCTCGCCGAGCTGCGCTTCGCCGCGGCCGCCGGCGTCGCGCCGGTCCTCGTCGTCTCGGCGTTGTCCGCGCAAATCCGGACGATCGCTCGGGTCGCATCGGCGGGCCGACTGAGCGCAGACACGATCGCGCGAGATCTGAAGATGCCGCCCTGGCGGATCGACAAGGCGCGCCGGCAGATGCGCGGCTGGACCCCCGAGTCGCTCGTCGAGGCGCACGCCGCTGTTGCACGAGCCGACGCCGAGGTGAAGGGCGGCGGCACCGATCCGTCCTACGCCCTTGTCCGCGCCGTCCTCGCGGTCGCCCGCGGCAAGGGCCGCTGACACCGGGACATCAAACGGCGCCGGTCCCTCTCGGGCGGCGCCGTCGGCGTACAGGGCTGTGCGGCTAGCCGATCGAGTTGACCTTCTTGGCCATCGCGGACTTCTTGTTGGCCGCCTGGTTGGCGTGGATGACGCCCTTGCTGGCGGCCTTGTCGAGCGCCTTCGAGGCGACACCCAGCTCGAGTGCGGCGGCGTCGCGGTCACCGGATTCGGCAGCTGTCGTGAAGCGCCGGACGGCGGTCTTGAGCGAGGACTTGACCGACTTGTTGCGAAGGCGGGCCTTCTCGTTGGTCTTGATGCGCTTGATCTGCGACTTGATGTTCGCCAACGGATGAGCCTCTGCACTCTGAGTAGGTGGGTTGGGCGCAGCCGTCTACACCGCGCAACCGGGTGAGACTACCAGCCGGGTCAGGCTGGAGTCCACGCGGCCCCACGCGGCAGGGGAGCGACCTGGCATGCTGCGGACCATGGCGATACCGAGCGCAGGGTACGGCGTGACGATGCGGCTCGAGGTCAGCCCGGACCCGAGCGAGATCGGCCGGCTGACCACCGCGCTCGGCGAGGCGGGCGGCGTGGTCACGGCGCTGGACGTCGTCGAGTCGCAGCCCGACCGGATGGTGCTGGACATCAGTGCCAACGCGCGCGACGTCGACCACTCGGCCGCGCTGACTGCCGTCGTCGCCGCACTCGACGGCGTGACGGTCCGGAAGGTGAGCGACCGGACCTTCCTGCTGCACCTCGGCGGCAAGATCGAGGTCGCGTCGAAGGTGGCGCTACGCACCCGCGAAGAGCTCTCGATGGCCTACACGCCCGGAGTCGCCCGCGTCTGCCGGGCGATCTACGACAACCCCGACGACGTACGCCGCCTGACCATCAAGCGCAACACCGTCGCTGTGGTGACCGACGGCTCGGCCGTCCTCGGGCTCGGCAACCTCGGCGCTGCTGCCGCGCTGCCGGTGATGGAGGGCAAGGCCGCGCTGTTCAAGCGGTTCGCCGGAGTCGATGCCTGGCCGGTCTGCCTCGACACGCAGGACACCGACGAGATTGTGCGGACGATCGAGATCATCGCGCCGGTCTACGGGGCCATCAATCTCGAGGACATCGCCGCACCGCGCTGCTTCGAGGTCGAGCGCCGCCTGCGCGCATCGCTCGACATCCCCGTCTTCCACGACGACCAGCACGGCACCGCGATCGTCGTACTCGCCGCCCTCACGAACGCGTTGCGGGTCGTCGGCAAGCGTCTCGGAGACGCCACCGTAGTGCTGTCCGGCGTGGGCGCCGCCGGCACCGCGATCATCCGGCTGTTGCTGCGTACCGGGGTCGGCGACGTGCTTGCGGTCGATCGCGCCGGGATCATCCAGCGGTCGATGCCGGACCTGCACGAGTCGTGGCGCTGGATCGCCGACAACACCAACGCCGGCGATCGCGGTGGCGCGCTCCGGGAGGCGCTGGCCGGCGCCGACGTCTTCATCGGCGTCAGTGCGGCCGATCTCGTCACCAGGGACGACCTGCTCACCATGAACGAGAAGGCGATCGTCTTCGCGCTCGCCAACCCCGACCCCGAGATCGACCCGTACGTCGCCCGCACGGTTGCCGCGGTGGTCGCGACCGGCCGCAGTGACCAGCCCAACCAGATCAACAACGTGCTCGCCTTCCCCGGCGTGTTCCGGGGGCTGCTCGACTCGCAGGCCAGGCAGGTCACCGACGAGATGTCGGTGGCCGCCGCGTACGCGATCGCCGCGTGTGTAAAGGACACCGAACTCAACGCGAGCTACATCATCCCGAGCGTGTTCGATGAAGCCGTCGCGCCGGCCGTCGCCGCCGCGATCCGCGCGACCGTCCACGCATGACGATCGCTGACGGCTACCTCCACCGGATCTGGTATGTCGGCCGCCGCGAGCCGACCAGCGAGACGCTCCGGGAGCTACAGCGGGCTCACCTGCTTTCCGTGCCGTTCGAGAACGTCGACATCAATCCTGCCGGTGTGCCGATCGTCCTGGACGTCGACGCGCTGTATGACAAGGTCGTCCGCCGGCGCCGCGGCGGCTTCTGTTACGAACTCAACGGACTGTTCGCCGTACTCCTCGGGGAGCTTGGCTTCGACGTCACTCGGGTGTCGGGCCGGGTGAGCCGCGGCGCTGGAGAGTTCGGGCCGGAGTTCGACCACCTGGCGCTGGTCGTGCAGATCGAGTCGGCGTACCTGGCGGACGTCGGATTCGGCGACTTCTCACTCGAGCCGCTCGACCTCGCGGTCGACGGGGCGCAGCCGCCAAAAGCCGGTGGCAAGGCTTTCCGGGTTGACCGAGTCGGCGACAGCGAGTGGCTGACCCGGGAGCCGAAGGACGACGGCGGCTGGGACGACGGCTACCGCTTCGACCTCACCCCGCGGGCGTTGAGCGACTTCGCCGCGCAGTGCCGCTGGTTCGAGAGCGCCGAGGAGTCGCATTTCCGCACGCGACGCGTCTGCTCGATGGCAACCCCTGACGGCCGGATCACGCTGCGCGACAGCGAACTCATCGTCACCCGCGGCGCCTCCAGAGAGATCACGCCGATCTCCGGCGAGGCCGAGTGGAGCGCGGCGCTCGAGAAATGGTTCGGCATCCGGCTCGACGCCCGCCTGTACCCCCCCGACCGCCCGTAGCGGAGCCGCACGGTGAGCGTGGGAGAATCCCCGGAACCCACCCGCAACGAGATGGATCCGCGTGCCCCGCACCGACCCGAAGCTGATCCGCAACTTCTGCATCATCGCCCACATCGACCATGGCAAGTCGACGCTGGCCGACCGGATGCTGGAGATGACGGGCGTCATCGAGCAGCGCAACATGCGCGCGCAGTACCTCGACCGGATGGACATCGAGCGCGAGCGGGGCATCACCATCAAGGCGCAGGCGGTCCGGTTGCCGTGGACGATGGACGGCGTCGAGTACGTCCTCGACCTCATCGACACACCTGGTCACGTCGACTTCACCTACGAGGTCTCCCGCTCGCTCGCGGCGTGTGAGGGCGCGATCCTGCTGGTCGACGCGGCGCAGGGTATCGAGGCGCAGACCCTCGCCAACCTCTACCTGGCGCTCGAGAACGATCTGCACATCATCCCGGTGCTCAACAAGATCGACCTGCCGGCGGCGATGCCCGACAAGTACGCCGGCGAGATCGCGCACATCATCGGCTGCGCGCCGTCCGACGTACTCCGCGTCAGTGCCAAGACCGGCGCGGGCGTGCGCGACCTGATCGACCACATCGTCCGCGAAGTGCCGCCACCGGTCGGCGACCCGGACGCGCCGACTCGGGCCATGATCTTCGACTCGGTGTACGACGCCTACCGCGGAGTCATCTCTTATGTCCGGGTCATCGACGGGCTGCTGTCGACCAAAGAGCGCGGCTTGATGATGTCGACCGGCAACGTGCACGAGATCCTCGAGGTCGGCGTCATCTCCCCCGAACCCAAGCCGACGAAGTGGCTCGGGGTCGGCGAGGTGGGCTACGTGATCCCGGGTGTGAAGAACGTCCGGCAGGCGCGGGTCGGCGACACGGTGACCAACGCCGGCAATCGCGCGACCGTGCCGCTCGCGGGCTATCGCGACCCCAAGCCGATGGTCTTCTCCGGCCTCTATCCGATGGACGGTTCCGACTATCCGGTGCTGCGCGAGGCCCTCGACAAGCTGCAGCTGAACGACGCCGCGCTGGTCTACGAGCCCGAGACGTCGGTGGCGCTCGGGTTCGGCTTCCGGTGCGGCTTCCTCGGCCTGTTGCACATGGAAATCGTCCGCGAACGACTCGAGCGCGAGTTCGGGCTTTCGCTCATCTCGACCGCGCCTAACGTCGTCTACCGGGTCGTCATGGAAGGCGGTCAGGAGATCGTCGTCACCAACCCGAGTGAGATGCCGGGCGGCAAGATCGGCGAGATCCACGAGCCGGTGGTGAAGTCGATGATCCTCGCGCCGAGCGAATACATCGGCGCGATCATGGAGCTGTGCCAGACCCGGCGCGGCACGATGCACGCGATGGACTACCTGTCCGAGGACCGCGTCGAACTCCGCTACACGCTGCCGCTCGGTGAGATCATCTTCGACTTCTTCGACCAGCTGAAGTCGCGCACGCGCGGGTACGCCTCACTCGACTACGAGCCGGCGGGGGAGCAGGTCGCCGACCTGGTGAAGGTCGACATCCTGCTGCAGGGCGAACCGGTCGACGCGTTCAGCGCGATCGTCCACAAGGACAAGGCCTACGCGTACGGCGTCTCGATGACCGGCAAGCTCCGCAAGCTCATTCCGCGGCAGCAGTTCGAAGTTCCGATCCAGGCCGCGATCGGGTCGAGGATCATCGCGCGCGAAAACATCAGCGCGATCCGCAAGGATGTCCTCGCGAAGTGCTACGGCGGCGACATCACACGCAAGCGCAAGCTGCTCGAGAAGCAGAAGGAGGGCAAGAAGCGAATGAAGACGATCGGCCGGGTCGAGGTGCCGCAGGAGGCTTTCATCGCCGCACTCTCGACCGACGAACTGCCCAAGTAGCAGGAACAATCTGGCAAGACCATCGACGACGAAGGGCTGGGCGCCGCGGTGCTCGACGAAATGTTCGGCATTCCCGCACACCCGCTGCTGGCACATCTGCCGTTGATCCTCGTGCCATTGGCCGCGATCACTTCCGTCGTGGCGGTGGGCTTTCAGCGGCACCGCAAGCGGCTGGCCTGGGCTGCTGCCGGGGTGATGGCGCTCGCGCTGGCCAGCGTGCAGGTTGCGAATGCCAGCGGGGAGTCGCTCGAACGCCGAGTCGAGGATTCGGACCTGCTGAGAAATCACATCTCGACGGGCAACACGCTGCGGATCTTCTCCGTGCTGCTGTTCGTCTTCCTTCTCGTGCTCGCGGTGTTGCCGCAGAGCAGCTGGACGCCGCAACGTGCCCAGCGCCGCCGCGCGGCCGTAGCCGGTGTCAGCCTGGTCGTCGTGATCCTGTCGATCGTGTGTCTCGTCGTCGTGGTGCGCGTCGGACACTCCGGTACGAAGTCGGTGTGGGACGGCATACCTGCGCCAGGTGGCCAGGTCCCGTCCGAGAGCGCGGTGTCGTCGCCGGCAGCGAGCGCGACGCCGTAGATCCATGGGCGCTGACGTCGATCGGAGCAGGGCTACAGCGCTTCGATGCTCACGACCTCCTGTGCACTGACCAGCCGGCCGAACACGTCGAGCTTGTCGCCGACCGCGGACGCAGGTCCGGCCAGCTCGCTGCCGTCCTCGAGTTCGACGAACACCACGAGGCCGTCGAAGGCGGTGAGGTCGATGCGCGTGTCCATGCCTCCATCATCGTCACTAACTCCCGGCTGGCGCTCGACCGGCCGGGCGGTTTGTCCGCTGGCGTCCGGAGTAACTGTCCGTGGCACTCGGCGGATGCGCTGGGGAGCGAGCGCTCTGACCGGCGGGGGACAATGGGCTCGTGCCCTCCACCCCGCCACCGGGCGACCCGGTGCCCGAGTCCGGCGAGTTGCCGCTTGCGGCACTCGCCCGAGTCGGTTCCCGCGACTTCGGTGTCTACGTCCACGTCCCGTTTTGCGTCGCGCGGTGCGGCTACTGCGACTTCAACACCTACACCGACCTCGGCGGCATGCAGGCGTCGTACGCCGACACCGTCGTCGCCGAGATCGGCCTCGCCCGGCGAGTCCTCGGCGACGCGGATCTGCCGGTGCAGACGGTGTTCTTCGGCGGCGGTACGCCGACGCTGCTGCCCGCCGCCGACCTCGGTCGCATCCTGGCCGCCGTGGACGCGTCCTTCGATCTGGCTGCCGGCGCGGAAGTCACGACGGAGGCCAACCCGGAAACCGTCGACCTGGCCTATCTGCACCAGCTGCGCGAAGCCGGCTTCACCCGAGTGAGCTTCGGCATGCAGAGCGACGTCCCGCATGTGCTGGCAGCCCTCGACCGCGTCCACGCGCCCGGACGTCCGCAGGCGTGCGTGGCGTGGGCGCGGCAGGCAGGGTTCGACCACGTCAGCCTGGACCTCATCTACGGCGCACCCGGCGAGAGCGCGGCCGATTGGCAGCAGAGCCTCGACGCCGCGCTGGCCGTCGAGCCCGACCACATCAGCGCGTATGCCCTGATCGTCGAGGAGGGCACCCGATTGGCGGCACAGGTCGCCGGCGGGCAGCTCGCGATGCCCGACGACGATGACCTTGCGGACAAGTATGTGCAGGCCGACCAAGCGCTGACGAGCGCCGGACTCGACTGGTACGAGGTGAGCAATTGGAGCCGCCCCGGCGGCGAATGCCGGCACAACATCGCGTACTGGCTCAGCGCTCACTGGTGGGGCGCCGGGCCTGGGGCGCACAGTCACGTCGGCGGCGTTCGGTGGTGGAACGTCCGCCACCCCGCGGCGTACACCGCGGCGGTCCTCGCCGGCAGATCGCCTGGGCAGGCGCGCGAACTGCTCACCGACGACGATCGGCACACCGAGCAGGTCCTGTTGGAGACCCGGCTGGCGACGGGGCTGGACCTGGCCGTGCTGCCGCCGGCCGCTCGCCGGGCCGCGTCCGGACTGACTGCTGCCGGACTGTTCAGTGCTCGCGACGACCGGCTGGTGCTGACGCAGCGGGGACGTTTGCTCGCCGACCTGGTCGTCCGGGAGCTACTAGTCAGTTCTGATCATTCTGCGGAGCCGTCTCACTAAGGCGTCGCGGGGGGCCGACCACTAGAGAGTGAGCATGGTGGTCTGGCGACTGCTTGGGGTGACGGGGCTGGGTGCCGTCGCCCTGTTCGCCGTGCTGTCCGAGGGTCCCGCTGCGGGGTACTACTTCGGCACCGCCGCGATGCTGCTCGCCATCCTCGGCGGGCTGCTGGCCCGCGATCGCGATCGGGCCGACCTCGCCTGGGTGCTGCTGTTCACCGGTCTGTTCGCGTTCACCACTCGCGCCGCCCTCGGCTACCTGTACCCGTCACCCGCAGTCGCGACCGCGCAGATCGCGCTGATCACCGTCGGGTACGCCGCATGCGTCGCCGCGATCCTGCGACTGATCGCCCTGCGGACCGACCTGCGCGATGTCGACGGCGTCATCGACGTACTGATGCTCACCGCGGCCATTGCGGTGGCGTTGTGGGAGTTCGTGGCTCGCCGCCACCTCGGCGACGGTGCCGCGCTGGGATCGTCGGTCGCCCTGATCGCCTACCCGCTGCTGCAGGGCTTCGCCTTCGCGGTCTCCGTTCGCTTCATGTTCTGGGGCACCTGGCGATTGCCCAGCGCGTGGCTGCTCTTCGGCGGCGCCGGGTTCGTCTTCGCCGGAAACGTCTCCTATATCGTGTCGCAGGACGTTGTCTCGGTCGGCGTACCCAGCCGCGGTACCGGCGCCCTGTGGCTGATGGCCATGCTGCTCTTCAGCCTTGCGGCGTCACATCCATCGCGAGACGAACTCTCGCGCGCGACCATGCCCAGCATGTCGAAGGTGCCGTACGCGCGTCTGGTGGTCGTCGCGGGAGCGCTCATCGCCGCACCCGCCATCGTCTTCTCGCACGCCCGCGAGTACTCCAGCGGCATGATCCCCGCCGTCGGCTCGATCATCCTCTCGGTGTTGATCGTCGCGCGGCTCGTCCGGGTCGTCATCGAACGAGAGGCCGCGCGCACCCTGGTCGGGGTGCGCGCCGACCAGCAACTCGCGCTCGTGGGTCTTGGCGAACGGGCACTCGCCGGCAGCGAGCTCGCCCGGTTGTTCGACGAGGCGTCGGTCGCGATCGCCCGGACAGTCGGCGCCGATTTCGTCGGTGTCTTCGAGCCCGCGGGTGCCGAGACGCTCATCCTGCGGGCGGCCGTCGGGTGGGAGCTCGCGCAGTCGAGCCGCAGCACCGTGAGCACCGCGGAGCCGTTCTTCGGCGTCCCGCTCCTCGCCGGCGCGCCCGGACATCTCGACCGGGACCGGCAGGCGGCCGGCTCGCGTCGATGTCCGTTGCTGATCGACTCCGGCGCGACGTCGGGGGTCAGTGTCACGATCGGCACTCCGGCCCAGCGGTACGGCGTACTCGCCATTGCCAGCCGTGCGGCCCGGCGGTTCGACGCCGATGACGTGACCTTCCTGCGTGCCGTGGCCAACGTGCTCACCGCAGCCATCGAGCGGGCCCGCACCGACGACGAGGTCAAGCAGGCTGCCCTCCACGATCCCCTGACCGGACTGCCCAACCGGGTGCTGCTGCTCGACCGGCTCGAGAGCGCGCTGAGTCGCGCGAGCCGCGCCGGCGGGCGGGTTGCGGTCATGTTCGTCGACCTCGACGGCTTCAAACAGGTCAACGACACATTCGGCCACCGCGCCGGGGACCAGTTGCTCGTTGCCGTCTCCCGGCGACTGCACGCCACGCTGCGTTCCGAGGACACCCTGGCCCGGCTCGCCGGGGACGAGTTCGTCATCATCTGCGAGCGCATTGACGACCTGGCGACGATCGCGGGCGTCGCGTCCCGTATCGTCATGACACTGAACGAGCCCTTCGTCCTCGACGACGGCACGGCGCAGAACAGCGGCAGCGTCGGCATCTCGGTTGCTGCGGGGCTCGGCGACGACGTGGACCGGCTGCTTCGCGAAGCTGACGCGGCCATGTACCGGGCGAAGAAGGCTGGCAAGTCCCGGTACGAGTTCGCCGCCGATGAGTGGACGGACGCGCAGCTTTCGCCTGGATGAGGGGTCTCCCTTGCCGTGGCACGGGGTCGCGGGTCAGGCTGACGTCATGACACAGGAACTCTTCGACGCGATCGCAGCCGGCAACGCCGAGAGGGTCGGGCGACTCGTCGCGGCCGATCCTGCCGTTGTCCGCCATCGCAACGCCGAGGGGATCGCGCCGATTGTCTGGGCGGCGTACGTCGGCAAGCCCGACATCGGGTCAGTGCTGGCGGCCGCGGTCGGGCAACTGGACCTCGCGGAAGCGGCCGTGCTCGGGCGCACCGACGACGTACGGCGGCTGCTCGACAGCGGAACGCCTGTCGACGAGATGACCCCCGATGGGTTCACCGCATTGCACTATGCGGCGTTCTTCGGCCATCCCGATCTCGCGCGGCTGCTGATCGAGCGGGGCGCGACGATCGATGTTGCGGCGCGCAACGACATGCATGTGATGCCGCTGCACAGCGCCGCGGCAGGCGCTCACCACGAGGTCGCCGTGCTCCTCATCGACGCGGGGGCCGACGTCAATGCGGCGCAGCGGCACGGGTGGACCCCGCTGCACTCCGCGGCCGAACACGGCGACGAGGCGCTGGCGAAGGCGCTGCTGGCGCATGGTGCAAACCCAGCCGCGCGAGCGGAGGACGGTACGACGCCCGTCGAGCTGGCCAGCAGCGGCGGTCACACCGAACTGGGGAAGCTGCTGGCCTGACCCGTGGGGCCGATCACTTTGACAAACATTGAGCTGGAATCGAGCACGCGATCCAGCTATGACTTTGACAAAGTTGCCCTCGTCGCGCCGCGACTCAGACGGACAGGCCGCCGCCGGTGGCCACCTGCAGCACGATGAAGGCGATGATCGTCGCGACGCTCGCGGCGGTGGCCAGGACGGTGCGGCGGCGAAGCGCGCGCCGGGCGTGACTGCGGCGAATGTTGCGAAGCAGTTCGGGGGCCGGTCGAAGGTCGAGTCGGTCAGGCAGCGCGGCGAGCGACGCCTGCAGGTGGCGCATCAGCTCGACGAGGCTGTGCGCCGCGGGCCTGGTCGCCGGCGCGAGGCCCGGGAGCAGGTCGCGCAGCTGGGACAACGCGCGCATGGTCTGCCGGCGGACCGCTCCGACGGTGCAGCCGAGCGTGGCGGCGGTCTCCATCTCGGACAGGTCGAGGCAGTGCCGCAGCACGGTGGCCGCTCGTTCGTCCGGCGGGAGGGCGCGCAGCGCGACGACCAGATCGTCGTCGGTGTCGGCCGGCTCGACCGGGGCGGGGGAGCGGCGCAACCGGTGGCTCTCGGTGACTTCCTGGACCAGCAGCCGCCGGACGTAGTCCTGCGGGTTGGCCGAGGCCGCGGTCAGTCGGGGCCAGCAGCCGTACGTTCGAGCGAGGGCGTCCTCGAGGACCGCCGCTGCGGGCTCCTCCTCGGTCGTGAGCAGGTAGGCCAGGCGGAGCAGGCCCTCTCCCTCGGCAGCCACGAAGTCGTCGAACTCGGGGAGAGCGTCCTGGCGAACCTCGATGACCGTCACGCACTCCAGAGTCCCTAGGGGGGTGAAAAGGTTGCGACCGTTCGGAGAATTTTTTCCCGCCGCTAGACTTGGCACTCGCTAGGGACGAGTGCCAGGACGTACGCCGGAGGTGAATCGATGGTCGACGAGCGCAAGCTGGAGGTGCTCAAAGCGATCGTTGAGGACTTCGTGCGCACCAGCGAGCCGGTGGGCAGCAAGGCGATCGCCGAGGGCCACCACCTCGGCGTGTCACCGGCGACCGTGCGCAACGACATGGCCTCGCTCGAGGACGAGGGCTACATCACCCAGCCGCACACGAGTGCTGGACGCATCCCGACCGACAAGGGCTACCGGCTGTTCGTCGACCGCCTGTCGGCGGTCAAGCCGCTGAGCGGTCCCGAGCGCCGGGCGATCCACAGCTTTCTCGAGGGCGCGGCCGACCTCGACGACGTCGTACGCCGATCGGTCCGGCTGCTGGCGCAACTCACCCGCCAGGTCGCGGTGGTCCAGTACCCGTCGCTGACGCGGTCGTCCGTGCTGCACCTGGAGATCGTTCACCTGACTCCCTCGCGGCTGCTGCTGGTCGTCATCATGGACACCGGCCGGGTCGAACAACGCGTCGTCGAACTGCCCTCGCCGATCGACCAGAGCCAGGTGGCCGACCTGCGCGGACTGCTCAACGAGCGCCTGGCCGGTAGTCGTCTGTCGGATGCGCCCGCGTCGATCGCCGAGTTGCCTGATGCGGCGCGCCCGGAGATCCGTCCGGTCGTCACGTCGATCATCACCGTGTTGTTCGAGACGCTCGTCGACAGCCGAGAGGAGCGGGTCGCCCTCGCCGGCACGG
>JBDSAK010000106.1:0-2857 GCA_039922195.1 Mycobacteriales bacterium | reverse complement strand
GCGCTGCAGTGCCGCCCCCGTAGCTCAGGGGATAGAGCATCGGTTTCCTAAACCGTGTGCGCAGGTCCGAATCCTGCCGGGGGCACTGTTATTTCCGCAGGTCAGAGCCATGGTCAACGATCTTGATTTCTCAAATTCAAGATTACGTGCCCGCTGCGTGCCCGATCTTTTCGTCTCTCGCTGCTCGAGCCGGAGTTGACGGGACGCTCCACGCTGTCGAGGAAACCTGAATCAGCGGCACACCGTCGGGAGTTTTGTGTCGCTGACACTGGGCTCGGGATTCCCGCGGTCATGCCGGTGTGGGGCCGCATGGGAAGGCGACTCCGACGGGGACTCGACTGGCGCGAGGTCGGTCCGCCAACCACTAGCAGGGTTGCGGCTTCGACCCGGTCGACGGCCCTCGGAAGTGGCGAGTCTGCGGACGCAGACGAGCCGCCGCCCCCCGCTGTACGCGGCTTCTCCTGCGTTGTGGTGGTCCTGTCGCTGGTCACGAGACCGGCAGCGACGGAGCCTCAAGGGGACGACGTCACCAGCAGGAATGGGGGAGTCCGGAGGTGAACGGCTGCCCAAGACTCGCGGACGCGTAGCTCTTGGTGCGCAGCATGTCTTGACAACTGAACTCATCGTATGTTGAAATCATCGTATGGAGAATTCCTCGGCCGTTGACGTACGAGATCTATCGGTGGTCCGAGGCGGCCAAACGGTGCTGCATGGGCTGTCATTCGTCGTACCGCGGGGGATGGTGTGCGGCCTGCTCGGGCCGAGCGGCTGCGGCAAGACGACTCTGATGCGCGCGCTGGTTGGGGTGCAGGCCAGCGTCGCCGGCGCGGTGGACGTGCTCGGCGAGCCCGCCGGTTCGCCGGGCCTGCGCCGCCGGGTCGGCTACGTCACCCAGAGCCCGGCCGTGTACGGCGACCTCACAGTCCGCGAGAACGTCGACTACTTCGCCGACGTCTTCGGGGTCGAGCGCGCCGGCGCGTCGCGCGCGCTCACCGACGTGGGGCTGTCTGACCGTGCCGACCAGCTCGTCCGCACGCTGTCGGGCGGCCAGCGGTCGCGCGTGGGCCTGGCGACCGCGCTCCTCAGCTCGCCGGAGCTACTCGTGCTCGACGAGCCCACAGTCGGTCTCGACCCGGTGCTGCGCCGCGACCTTTGGGAGCTGTTCGCCGGGCTCGCCGCCGCCGGCACCACACTGCTGGTGAGCAGCCACGTCATGGACGAGGCGATCCGCTGCGACCGGCTGCTGCTCCTGCGCGAGGGCCGGATCGTGGCCGACGACAGCCCGGAGGATCTCGTGGCCGGCACTGGCGCCCGCGACGTGGAAGGCGCCTTCCTCACCCTCGCCGGAGCGTCGTCATGACCGCCCGCGCCACCTTGTCGACGGCCCGCCGGGTCCTGCTGCAGCTTCGCCGGGACCCGCGGACCGTGGCGATGCTGTTGCTGGTACCGGTCCTGCTGCTCAGCCTGCTCCGCGGGGTCTTCGACGGCCGCCCCGCCGAGTTCGACAGCGCGGGCGGGCCGCTGCTCGCGCTGTTCCCCTTCACCATGATGTTCCTGGTGACCTCGGTCGCCATGCTGCGCGAGCGCACGACCGGCACGCTCGAGCGGCTGCTCGCCACCCCACTCGGCCGCGGCGACCTGCTCGCCGGCTACGCGCTCGCGTTCGGCGGCGTCGCCGTCGTCCAGACCCTTATCGCCTCCGCGCTCGCGCTCGGCGTGCTCGGCCTCACCGTCGCCGGTTCCGCCGTCCTGGTCGTCGTCCTCGCCGTTGCCAGCGCGCTGATGGGCATGGCCCTCGGCCTTCTGCTCAGCGCGTTCGCGCAGACAGAGTTCCAAGCGGTGCAGTTCCTGCCCGCGGTCGTCCTGCCCCAGCTGCTCGTGTGCGGGCTATTCGCGCCCCGCCAAGGCATGATCGCGCCGCTCAGGTGGCTGTCCGACGCGTTCCCGCTCACCTATGCCGTCGACGGGATGCAGCGCGTAGCGCGCTCCGGCGAGGTGACCGGCGGCCTGTTCGCCGACCTGGCCGTAGTCTCGGGCTGTGCGATCCTCGCCCTCGTACTGGGCTCGGTGACGCTACGCCGCCGGACGGCGTGACCTCCCCCCGCCGCTCCGGACGTCGGCCCGGCGACAGCGGCACGCGCGAGGCGATCCTCTCCGCGGCGAAGGAGTCCTTCGCGGCCTCGGGATACGACGCAACGACGATCCGCGGCGTCGGCCGGGCCGCCGGTGTCGACCCGGCACTGGTGCACCACTTCTTCGGCACCAAGCAGGACCTGTTCGCCACCGCAATGGATCTGCCGGTCGACCCGGCGCAGATCGTGCCCGCGCTGCTCGCCGACGGAGTCGACGGGCTCGGGGAACGGCTGGTCCGGACGTTCCTGCTCGTTTGGGACAGCACCCCCGGCCAAGGATCGATGCTGGCGTTACTGCGGAGCGCAGCCGCGAACGACCAGGCGGCGGCGATGCTACGGGAGTTCCTCTCCCACGCGATCCTCGGGCCGCTCGCCCGCGCGGCCGGACGCGACCGGCCCGACCTGCGGGCCTCGCTCGCAGGAAGCCAGATGATGGGCCTGGCGCTCGCCCGCTACGTGGTGCGCCTCGACCCCTTGGCGGCCGCGGACGCCGACACGATCGCCCCCGTCATCGGCCCGACGCTCCAGCGCTATCTCACCGGGGATCTGCCCTAGGTGGCCTGAGTTGACGACGTCGCTCTACTCCCTACTCCCTGCTCCTGGGGGAGGGCACGAGGTCGAGGCTGAGCGGTGCCAGACCTTCGACGGGTCTGAACCCGAGTCGGTGGTAGAGCCCGAGCGCGGCTCGGTTGTCCGGTTCCGTCACGAGGGACAGTCGCGTTGCG
>JBDSAK010000105.1:0-6486 GCA_039922195.1 Mycobacteriales bacterium | reverse complement strand
CCGCGCTCGCACGCCGTACGCCCGGCATACCTCGACCCTCGCGTCGAACTGATCGTCGCGGACCTGCGCGACGTGGACGCGGTGCAACGGGCACTGGACGGCGTTGACGCGGTCTCGCATCAGGCGGCCATGGTCGGGTTAGGTGTCGACTTCGGCGACGTGGCCGACTACGTGTCGAGCAACGACGGCGGTACGGCGGCGCTGCTGCTGGCTGCGCACCGCGCCGGGTGGGCCGGCCGGCTGGTCCTTGCGAGCAGCATGGTCGTCTACGGCGAAGGCCGGTACTCCTGCGCGGAGCACGGCCCCGTCGCCCCCGGACCCCGCCGCGTGGCCGACCTGGACGCCGGCCGATACGAACCGCCCTGCCCGATCTGCAGCCGGCCGCTGTCCCCGGCGGCAGTCACCGAGGACGCGCCGGTCGATCCGCGCAACGTCTACGCCGCGACGAAGGTGATGCAGGAGCACCTGGGCGCAGCGTGGTCGCGCAGCACCGGCGCCCCGGTCACCGCGCTTCGCTACCACAACGTCTACGGCCCCCGGATGCCGCGCGATACGCCGTACGCCGGAGTGGCGGCGATCTTCCGGTCAGCACTCGAATCCGGCGGCGTACCGACGGTCCTCGAGGACGGCGGCCAGTTGCGCGACTTCGTGCACGTGGACGACGTCGCGCGGGCCAACGTGCTGGCCCTGACCGCGCCGGCCGAGATCGTCGGAGCGTTCAATGTCTGCAGCGGGCAGCCGCACACCGTGGGGGAGATGGCGGTGGAACTGTCAGCGGCGTACGGCGGTCGTCCGCCGGTGATCGCGGGTGGCTACCGGCTGGGCGACGTTCGGCATGTCTTCGCGTCGGCCGAGCGGGCGGCAACGACACTCGGCTTTCGAGCCGCCGTGGGATTCGCCGAGGGTGTTCGGGAGTTCGCGCACGCGCCGCTCCGATAGCCCGATGCGTTGGTAGATCTGGATGCGGTGGTAGATCTCGATGCGTTGGTCGATGGAGCGGCTTTAGTGGGCCGGGGACATCGGCAGCCGCACCACGAACCGGCAGCCGGGGCCGGTGTTCTCGACGCGGATGTCACCGCGGTGCGCCTCGACGATGCCGCGCGCGATCGCCAGCCCCAGACCCGCTCCGCCGTCGTGTCCGGGTGTCCGTGCGGTCTCTCCCCGGAAGGCGACGTCGAAGACCCGATCGATGTCGTGAGCCGGAATGCCGCCGCACGAATCGTGCACGGCCACATAGGCGTACGCGGCGTCCGCGCCGCTCTCGACCTGGATCGCGCCATCGCTCGGGGTGTGCCTGATCGCGTTGTGCAGCAGGTTGCGCAGCACGCGCGACACCTCGGAGACGGACACGGCCACCTCCGCCGCACCCGCAACCTCGCCGTGCAGCCGGATTCCCTTGGCGCTCGCGAGCGGGTCGGCGGCGGCCAGCGCGTCGGAGACCAGATCGCGCAGCGGGACGCGTTCGAGTTGCAGCTGCAGGGCGCCGGCATGAATGCGACTGAGCTCGAACAGATCGTCGACCATGTCGGTCAACCGGTCCGACTCGGTGCGCAGCTGCCCGTGGTAGCGGTGAACTGTTTCCGGGTCGGCGACGACCCCGTCCTCGAGCGCCTCGGCCATCGCCCGGATGCCGGCCAGCGGTGTACGAAGGTCATGCGAAACCCAGGCGACGAGCTCGCGGCGCGAGCTCTCGAGAGCGCGTTCGCGATCGCGCGAGTCAGCGAGCTTGCCGGCCATCGAGTGCAGCTCGTCCGCGAGTACGCCGAGTTCCTTCGGTACGTCGGAGCGGACCGGCGGGCGTTGCTCGCCCGAGCCGATAGCGCGGGCCAGCTCACCGAGCGATCGGGTGCCCGAGGAGATGAGCTCACCGACCGCGAAAGCAACACCGACCCCGACCGAACCGGCGGCGAGCACGATGACGAGCAGCGTGTCCCGGTCGTGCGCCGAGACGAACATCCGCTGAGCGGCGACGAGCACGCCGACCACCACGGCTGTCAACGCGGTGAGTACGGCGACCGTCACCTGGGTGGCGATGGTGCGCCGGCGTACCAGCCGCAGGACGACCAGGCCGGTGGTTGCCGCGACGGCCGCGCCGGCCGCCGAGAAGCCGAGCAGGATCCGAGCGTCGCCGGCCGGAACGCCGAAAGCGCCGGTGACGGCGTACGAGACGACGAGGCCGATGACGACGGCAGCCGCCACCCGCGCGGCGACCAGGCGTCCCCGGTCGGTCACTGTGAACCTCCTGAAAGCGGCGCTGCCGGGGTCGGTCGACTGGGTTCTTGCGGCTCCCAGCGGTAGCCCACGCCCCACACCGTCACGATTCGTTCCGGGTCGGCCGGGTTGGGCTCGACCTTCTCCCGCAGCCGGCGGACGTGCACCGTGACGGTCGAATGGTCGCCGAAGCTGTAGCCCCAGACCTGCTCGAGCAGCTGCTGGCGGTTGAAGACCTGCCGCGGATGACGCATCAGGAATACCAGCAGCTCGAACTCGCGCACGGTGACCATCACCGGCTCTCCGCCGACTCGCACCTCGCGTGCCGCGACGTCGACGACGAGGTCGCCACTGGACAGCAGCGTGGGATCGGTAGCCGGTGCCAGTGGTGCGGCGACCCGGCGCAGGATCGAC
Source organism: Mycobacteriales bacterium (assembly GCA_039922195.1). Lineage (GTDB taxonomy): Bacteria > Actinomycetota > Actinomycetes > BP-191 > BP-191 > JBDTYE01. The sequence goes on along the minus strand of JBDSAK010000105.1, from coordinate 3,861 downwards.
TGCACGCGAAGCGTCAGCTCGCGCGGCGAGAACGGTTTGGTCAGGTAGTCGTCGGCGCCGAGTTCGAGCCCGACGACGCGGTCGGTCTCGTCGCCGCGCGCGGTGAGCATGATGACCGGCACGGGCGCGACCGCGCGGAGCCGCCGGCATACTTCGAGGCCATCCATGCCGGGCAGCATGAGGTCGAGGACAACCAGGTCCGGGGGATCGGCCAGCGCGCGTTCGAGCGCCGCCTCACCGTCTGCACAGCACTCGACGAGATAGCCCTCCCGCTCGAAGTATCTGGTGACGACCTCGGCGACCGTCGGGTCGTCGTCCACCACGAGAATGCGAGTCACCATCGCGACACCAGCAGGAGCTGGACCGCCAGAGCCGTGGTTGCCTGCAGCGCGAGCCAGCCCCGGACACTCGGCCGCGGGAGGGTGGCAACAGCGGCAACGAGCCAGAACACGTACGGCAACCAGATGCGCTCCACCTCACCTCGGAAGAAGCCCATGACGTTGGCGACGAGGAGCGCAGCAAGCACCGGTGCCAGCAGCACCCGGGCGCCCGGAGATTGGCGGCGGGTCAACGCAGCAAGCACTGCCGGGCCGATGCAGACCACCGCCACGGCGGCATTCGCGACGATGAAGTAGAGCCAGGGCCGACCAGGACCGGCGCCTTTGGCCCACTCGGCCTGGGTCGCCGCTACACCGGCGAACCAGTTGAAGCCGGCTGCCGCAAACCCGGCGAAGACGGCGAGCAGACCCACCGCCGAGGAGGCGAGGACCCGGGCCGTACGCCGTCGGCCTGGCACCACCGCGACGGCCAGGACGAGCAGACCGAGCGGCGCGACGCCGTACGTGAGGTGCAGCGCCAGGCCCCAGCCGATGCCGCCGGCCACGCCAAGCGTCAGCGAGGCCGAGCCGGTACGCCGTGCGGCAACCGCGATCGCGCAGGTGGACCACGCCGAAACCGCGAGGAAGAGGGCATCCAGGCTGGTGGCGACCCACAGGGCGGCGGGCAGCAGGACGAGGAACGGCAGTGCGCGCCGCGCCACGTCGACCCCGGCGACGGCCCGGATCGTGATGGCGACCGCCGCGACGGCGCTTGCCCCCGCCACAATGACCAGCGCCGCCGCAGGGACCGGGCCACTGAGACCGATCCGGTTCAGCCAGGTGAGCAACAGCAGCGGCCCCGGCGGATGGCCGCGGACATGCGTGTGGAAGGTCGGCAATTCCTCGACGTACGTCGAGAGCAACGACCGCAGCGAGCCGACCCGGCGCACGTCCGCCAGGTACTCGTCGTCCTGCGTCAGCGGAGCCGCGATCGCCGACAGCCCGTCAACTGCGGCGAGGGACGTCGCCCAGGCGGCGGCAACGACCACGGCCAGCGTGGTTGCCGCCGGCCAACGTAGCCGCTCGCTCAGCCGACTGCCGAACAGGACGACGAGAGCTGCGATGGCGACGGGGACGACGACGGCGGGGGTGATCCGCGCGTCGTACTCGCCGTGGAATGGCGCGGCGCCCAGGAAGAGCCGGCGGCCACCGGCGGTCAGCGCCTCGCCCCAGCGCCAGGTGAGCAGAACGCCGGCGGGGACGGCCAGCACGGCAAGTGCGTCGAGGAGCGACCGGCGCCTGGTGGTGGCGGCGCGCGGAGTTGCGCGTTGCCCACGCACGGCGGACCGAGTGACTGCCACACCGCGACACTAGGCGGGCGCGACGCCGCGGGGCAGTGCCGCCGGCATCGATTCACCGATCTGTAAGACGCCCGGGGGGTCCGGCGGGGGCCATTTGTGTCTACCGTCCCGGACATGCCAGACGTGATCCTGCCGGTGCTCGACGAACGGGTGGCCCTGCCGTGGGTGCTGAGCCGGATGCCGGCCGCCTACCGGCCCATCGTCGTCGACAACGGTTCGACCGACGGGTCGGCCGAGCTCGCCCGATCCCTCGGTGCTCTCGTGGTCGACGAGCCACTCCGCGGCTTCGGTGCTGCCTGCTGGGCGGGGCTCGCCGCGGCCACCGACGATGTCGTCTGCTTCATGGACTGCGATTCCAGCCTGGACCCGCAGCAGCTGCCGCGGGTCACTGATCCAGTGCTGGCCGGCGCGGCAGACCTGGTGCTCGGAGCCCGGGTCGCTGCGCGCGGGGCGTGGCCGCTGCACGCCAGGCTCGGCAACCACGCGATCGCCCGGCGGCTGCGGCGGCGTACCGGACATCCGCTGACCGACCTCGGGCCGATGCGTGCGGTTCGCCGCGAGGCCCTGCTCTCGCTCGGCATGCGTGACCGGCGCTTCGGTTGGCCGCTGGAGATGGTGCTCCGGGCATCGAATGCGGGGTGGCGCATCGACGAGGTCGAGGTCGACTACTTGCGCAGGACCGGCAAGTCGAAAGTCACCGGCACGGTTCGCGGCACGCTGCGGACCGTCCGAGATATGCATGCGGTGATGCGGTGACCGCCGCCCCGCGGACCACCGTCGTGGTGATGGCGAAGGCGCCAGTCGCCGGTCAGGTCAAGACCAGGCTCTGCCCACCGTGCACTCCGGGGGAGGCCGCGGCCATCGCCGAGGCGGCACTGCGCGACACCCTTGCCGTCGTACTCGCGGCGCCGGTCGACCGCCGGCTGCTCGTCCTCGACGGCGCGCCGGGCGACTGGTTGCCCGCCGGTTTCGACGTGGTGGCCCAACGCGGTCGGGACTTGGCGCAACGCCTCGACCACGCGGTTTCGTGTGTGCCCAGCGGTCAGTTGCTGATCGTCGGCATGGACACGCCGCAACTGACGATTTCCCTGCTGCAGAAGGGATTTGCGGCTCTCGACGGCGCAGACGCAGCACTGGGGCCGGCGACGGACGGCGGGTGGTGGGCGCTTGCACTCCGATCGCCGTACGTCGGATTGTTCGATGGGGTGCCCATGTCGGCACCGGATACGCGAGCCCGCCAGCTTGATCGGCTCGGCGCGATGGGCCTGCGCACGGTCCCGCTGCCTGAGCTGACCGACGTGGACCGTTTTTGCGACGCGCAGGATGTTGCCGCGAGCATCCCGGGCAGCGCGTTCGCCCGCGCGGTCGGTGCCGTCGGCGTGGGACAAATCGTGACGGTGCTGAAATGACCGCACAGCCGGTCGAGGTCTACGGGCATGGCCTGCGTGCCGCCGCCGCCGGGCTGGCCGGTGCCCTGACCCTTCGGTACGCCGACGGTTCGGTCACGATGCTCGAGGCCCAGCGGTGGGTGGGGGAGCCGGAACGGGCCGACGAGTCCTTGCTGGCACGCGTCACCGGCCCGGTCCTCGACGTGGGCTGCGGACCGGGCCGCCTGGTCGCAGCGCTGGCCGCTCGCGGCGCCTGCGTGCTCGGCATCGACATTGCGCCGGAGGCGGTTGCGATGACTCATCGGCGCGGCGCCACTGCCCTGCGGCGGTCCGTCTTCGATCGGGTGCCCGGCGCCGGGCGCTGGGGTACGGCGTTGCTGATCGACGGCAACATCGGGATCGGTGGTGACCCGCCGAGGTTGCTGCGAAGACTCCGGGAACTCGTCGCGAACGACGGAAGAGTGCTGCTCGAGGCCGAGGCGCCGGACGCGCGAAGTCATTGCACCCGGGTACGGGTCGAGAGCCCAGGGCGGACGAGCGGGTGGTTTCCCTGGGCGAGCGTGTCGATCGTCGATGTCGCGGGTCTCGCGGCCCGGTCCTCGTTCTCCGTCAGTGACGTGTGGATGGAGGACGCTCGATGGTTCGCCGAACTGCACGCGCGCTGAGTGGATTGCGCGCGCTGGGTGGATTGCTCTACCGGCCGCTACCAGCGCCGCCGGACGCGCTGCGGGTCGGTCCACTGCGCGAAGGAGTCTTCACCAGCCGACTGCACGACGAGCGAACTGCGGCGCTGCT
>JBDSAK010000104.1:0-4700 GCA_039922195.1 Mycobacteriales bacterium | reverse complement strand
ACGGCCGCTCCTGCTTCCGGTGCGCCTCGGTCAGGTGCACCGCGGTTAAATTCACCTCGCTCGGCTGCGCCGCGAGCCGGCGCACCGCGAGGGGCGCAGGGGCGTGGCGACCGCGACGAATCGCCCGGCAAGGCGTGGCCCAAGGAGCGTGCAGCACCACGCGGCGCCGCGACGCCGCGTACTGGTTCGGGTACCCGGGCGACCGGTTCGAATACCCGGGCGGGCGCCGCTCCGCGCACTGGTTCGACTTCGGCGTCCCGAACTGGTTCGGGTACCCGGGCGACCGGCTCGGCTCCCCGGGCGGGTGTCGCTGCGCCTCGTACTGGGGCTGCACCTCGTACCGGTGCAGCGCCGCGCACCGGTACGCCGGCCACCCGCAGTGGCTCGAGGCCGGCCGAGCGGCCGCGCACACCGTGGGTCCCATTTAGTGGCGGCGACGTGCCCGGTGCTGGCCGCGCTGCCGCCGGTGACCGCGCCCGGCAAGCCCGCGCCGCGGCTCCGCCCGAGAATGCGCCTGGCGCCGCGCGAAAGACCGGGCCGGGAACGTTCCAGCCCCCGGCGGGCACCACGAGCGCCGGCCGACCGTCGTTCGACCGGGCCGCGAGTGAGCGGTACGGCGACCGGCCCGCTCGCAGCTCAGGCTCGGGGCGCCCGAGCACCGATCGCGGCGCCCGGGCGAGCCGAGATGTCGAGTCACCGACAGGTCGGGGCGTCAGTGCGACCGGCCCTCGGTCCGGCCCACCCCGCGGCTACGCGGGGGCCGGCTCCGACCGGCCCGACATGCTGCGCCGCGAGCGGCCGGCCGAGCCGGCGCTGCCCAAAGACGCGACGCCCGCACTGCTCGACACCGACGTACGCCGCGAGCTGAGTTCGCTCGCGCCCGACAACGCGACGCGCGTCGGCGCGCACCTGGCTGCCGCGGGCATCCTGCTCGAGGACGACCCGAAGACGGCGTACAAACACGCGATGTTTGCCAAGGCGCTCGGCGGCCGGATCGGCGTCGTCCGCGAAGCCGCCGGCATTGCGGCCTACCACGCGGGTGAGTTCTCGGTCTCCCTGGCAGAGCTGCGCGCGGCCCGACGGATCACCGGTGATTTCTCGCACCTGCCGTTGATGGCCGACTGCGAACGCGCGCTCAAGCGCCCCGACCGCGCGCTCGCTGTTGCGGCCGATCCCGATGCGAAGCGGCTGCCGAAGGCGAGCCAGGTCGAGCTGGCGATCGTCTGCTCTGGCGCTCGCCGCGACATGGGCCAGGCAGACGCCGCGGTCGTGTCGCTCCAAGGACCCGACCTGGATGCGGACGTCGTGGCCGAGTGGAGTGTGCGGCTCTGGTACGCGTACGCCGAGGCACTCCTCGCGGCCGGCCGCAAGGACGACGCCCGGCAGTGGTTCGAAGCGGTCGCGTCCATCGACGACGAAGAGGAAACCGACGCCGCAGACCGCCTCGACTCGTTCTAAGCATGTAGTCCTCACCCGCTCCTGGCGCAGCAAATGGTGGAGCCGGTCAGGTGCGGCCGGGGTCGTTCATCGGTACGGCGGCCGCGCCCTCGACCTGGTCGAGCCAGCGGTTGATGCCGGCGATGTTCGAGGCGAATGAGTTGAGCCGCTCGAACTTCTCGTCGAGCTCGGCATCGGCGCGGATCGCGGCATAGCGATCGGCGGTGCGGCGGCGTACGGCGTCCACGGCGTGATCGAGGTCGAGCCCGTCACCGCGCGCTTCGCGAACCAGCTCGACCCATAGCCGCAGCTCCTCGATCGACTGATCGAGGATCTCTTCGACGCGGTCGACTGGACCGAAGTGACTGAACAGCAGTCGCCGCGGCCGCATCGCGCGGAACATCTCGATCGACGCCAGAGCCACGTCGAGATCGAAGTCCGGCGGGGGAGTCGCCGGCCGGACGATGCCGGCTTCGGGGACGTAGACACCGGCCGCGTCGCCGACGTACAGATCGCCGGTCTGTTCGTCGAGCAGCGCGATGTGGTGCTTGGCGTGCCCGGGCGAGTAGCGCAACGACATGCTGCGGCCGCCGCCAAGATCGAGGATCGCCTCGGAACCGACGGCGCGCACCCGTGCCGCATCGGTCGGCCGCAACTCGCCGAAGACGTCGTCCATTGCACTGCCATAGACGCGCCGCGCACTCGCGACGAGTCGAGCGGGGTCGACGAGGTGCCCGGCGCCGAGCTCGTGTACGACGATCTCGGCGTTCGGATACAGCGCGGCGATGTCGCCCACGCCGCCCGCGTGGTCGAGGTGGATGTGCGTGACGACCACTGTCGCGAGGTCCTGCGGCCCGATGCCGTGCGACCCGAGCGCGGCCTGCACGATCGGTGCGGATTTGGCGGTGCCGGTCTCGATCAGCGCCGGTTTGTCGGCGAGCACCAGGTAGCCCGCGGTGATGCCGTCGTAGCCGGCCATCAGCGTGTCGATGGCGTGTACGCCCTCGCCGAGATCGACGCTCGCCGGCGCCCGCGATGACGAATTGCTCGAGTTGTCCACTGTCTTCTCCTGCCTGCGCCGGAGCGCACTCCGCGCGGCCATCCTAGGTCTGCGGCCCGGAACGCCCGGCCGGGATCGGGAGGGACGCATGATGGCGGCGAAAGTAGTGACGGAGGAGCCCACGGGCACGGGGCTGGTGTCCGTTGGCGATCACCGCAACGAGGTCGTGCTCGTCGGGCGGCTCGCCGCCCTGGCCGACGAGCGGGAACTGCCCAGCGGCGACGTCATGGTCAGCTGGCGGCTCGTCGTCGACCGGCCGGCCCAGCCGCGGGTCGAGGGGCGCCGTACGCCGACCGTCGACGCGCTCGACTGCGTGGCGTGGCGCAAGCCCATCTGCCGGACTGCGCTGAGCTGGCAGGTGGGCGACACGGTGGAGGTTTCCGGCGCGTTGCGGCGCCGATTCTGGCGGGCGCCGGCCGGGCCGGTGAGCCGCACCGAGGTGGAGGTGATTCGCGCCCGCCGCATCCGCAAGGCGGCCTGAGGGTCGGGCGGCAGAACGCGCCGCGCCGAGCTAGCGCTCTTCTCGACGCCGGACGTCCGTGTGCGTGGCAGGATGAACTCCAGGACCAGCCCGCACCGAGACCTGGCCTTACGCGAGGAGGCGTGCGATGAGCGACTACGACGGATACGACGACGACGAGCACCCTCGCCGTCCCTTCGACGACGCTCCGCCGCCGCCCCCGGACGTGCTTCCCCAGGGCGAGGTCTACGACTGGTACATGCGCGGCATGGAGCTGCTGGAGAGTGGCAACGTGCACGCGGCGGTAGAGCTGCTCAAGCACGCTGCACAGTCGGAGCCGGAGTCCCGGCAGGTCCGCGAGGCGCTCGCGCGGGCGCAGTTCGACGCGGGCCTCTACCCGGAGGCACTGGAGAGCTTCGAGTTCATCGTGGCGATCAACCCGGCCGACGACTACGCGCAGTTCGGCCTCGGTCTGGCGGCGGCGCGCACTGGCGACTTCGCGGCCGCGGTCGAGCACCTGCAGCTTGCCGCGGCGATGCGTCCGGACATCACCCACTACACGACGGCACTTCGCGGTGCCCGCGCCACCCTGCACGCCAACAAGTGACCTCGCTGGGTGACCAGCTCGCGAACTGCGCGGGCTCGCTTGCCACGGCGTACGACGCGGCGCTGCTCGATCTCGACGGCGTCGTCTACCGCGGCACCGAGCCGATACCGCACGCCGCGTCGTCGCTGACCGCTGCGGCCGAAGCGGGGATGCGGCTCACCTACGTCACGAACAACGCCTCCCGGACGCCGGAGCAGGTCGCCGAACTGTTGCGCGCGGTCGGCGTCGACGCCGACCCCTCCGACGTCGCGACCTCGGCGCAGGCGGCCGCGACACTGCTCGCCGAGCAGCTCGAGCCGGGCGCCCGCGTCCTGGTGATCGGCGCAGCCGCGTTGCGTCTCGCGGTATCCGACCGCGGGCTGACCCCGGTCTCCTCGGCGGATGACGAGCCCGCGGCGGTCGTTCAGGGATTCAGTCCCGATACGACGTACGCGATGCTCGCCGAAGCGACGCTCGCCATCCGCGCGGGCGCGCTCTGGATCGCGACAAACCTCGACTCGACGATTCCCGCCGCGCGGGGTGTCCTCCCCGGCAATGGAGCGCTCGTCTCGGCCGTGGCGACCGCGACTGGCGCAACGCCGATCGCCGCCGGCAAACCGCAACGGCCGCTGCACGACGAGGCGGTCCGACGTACCGGATCCCGCACGCCGTTGGTTGTCGGCGACCGGCTCGACACCGACATCGACGGCGCGCTCGCGGTGGGCGCGCACAGCCTGCTCGTGCTGACCGGCGTGACCTCGTTGCTCGAGCTGGCGCTGGTGCCGGCGGGTCGGCGGCCGTCGTACGTCGGCATGGATCTGCAGGCATTGCTGACCGCGCATCGTCCGGTGGAGATCGACGACAGTGCGGCACGGTGTGGGGGCGCCATCGCGAAGTTCGCCGCCGGGGAGGTCGCGATCACTGCTGGCGGGGACGCGACAGACGCCGTGCGCGCGGGGGTCGCGGCGGCGTGGCGAGCCGTCGACCGCGGCGACCCCGTCTCGGCTGTCCGGGGCTGCGACAGGTAGGTTTGTCCCAGACAGCACGACGCACGAAAGAGCGCCCGTCGCCACCGTTGGCGGGGCGCGAGACCTTTGGGAGTGCGAGATGCGCGACAGCGTCAAGAACTACTTCGCTCTGGCGAGCGGCCTGACCGA
>JBDSAK010000103.1:0-7789 GCA_039922195.1 Mycobacteriales bacterium | reverse complement strand
TCCAGCTCGCCGGCGTACACCTTGCGGATGACGTCCTCGATGGCGGGTTCGTCGATCTCGATGTCGACGACCTCGACGATGGAGAGCACCGTGGTCAGCACCTCGCCGGCACCGAACTCGAAGCGGTCGAACTGCACCCCGAAGTCGCGCTCTGCGGCGCCCGCCGACACCGTCACCCCCGGCAACCGCGCACGGAGTTGGTCGAGGGGCGCCGGAGCGCGGCTGGTGAACCGAATCGTGCGATCGCGCGCGAACGTGTCCTTGACTGTCTCGAGGCTGCCGTCGTAAATCAGCCGGCCCTCGTCGATGATGACGATGCGTTCGCAGATGTCTTCGATGTCGCCGAGGTCGTGCGTCGTGAGCATCACCGTCACGCCGTCCGTGACGAGACTTCGCACGAATGCCCGCACCTTGTCCTTGACGGCGATATCGAGCCCGATCGTCGGCTCGTCGAGGTAGACGATCCGCGGCCCGTGCAGCAGAGCGGCGGCCAGGTCGGCGCGCATGCGCTCGCCGAGCGAGAGCTTGCGCGCCACCGTCGGGAGCAGCTCACCGATGCCGAGTACGTCGTCGAACCGCGCGATGGTCTCGTCGTACTCCGTCGCGCCGATTCCGTAGATGTCGCGGATCAGCGCGAGTGATTCACGCACCGGCAGGTCCCACCACAACTGCGTGCGCTGGCCGAAGACGACACCGATCTGCCGGGCGTTGTCGATGCGGCGCTCGGACGGGACAAGACCGGCGACCCGGATCGACCCCGCGGTCGGCACCAGGATCCCCGTCAGCATCTTGATCGTCGTCGACTTGCCAGCGCCGTTGGGCCCGACGTACGCGACGGCCTCACCGGCTTTGATGGACAGGTTGAGCCCGTCGACAGCAAGGTGCGTGCTGAAGTTGCGGGTGACCAGGTGTTTGATCGAGCCGCGCAGCCCGGGATCCTTGACGGGACGGCGGAACTGCTTGGTGAGGTCGTCGACTTCGATCAGCGGCATGCGGCGAGTCTCCCAGTCACGGCCGACAATGGGCACCTGGTTTCCATGTCAGCGCTGGGTGGCGTTGCGGGCCTTCAGCGCCAGCGCGCGAGCGGCCACCGGATCGAGCCCGTTGACCAAGGCCATTCCGAGCGCGCCCTTCGTCCACCAGACACAGTACGTGCCCGAGTCGGCGCCGAATGACGCGCTGCCGCACTCGAAGGTCCCCCCGTGCTTCCCCTCCGGCGCAGCGACGCGCGGGCCCAACGACACTCCACTACCCGACAGAGCGTTGACGACCGAGCTGACGATGTCCGGGCCGCGTCCTACCTTGATGACCGCGGCGAGGACGCCGAGGGTCGGAGTCGGCCGCGCCGTCCGGCCGTAGGCAGCTGCCGCGGTGGTGCCGAGTCGCGGGTCATCCGCAGCGCCCTCGCGCACCCGCTCCGCGAGCTGGAACCAATAGCCAGTGTCATGCCGAGGTAGCGAATCGATCGTCTTCGGGGTGCTGACAGCAGCCGGCGCGAGCATCCGCCAGAGCAGCACCATGATCACCCCCGCTGCCGCGACGACGACCAGCCTGGCGCGGGTCGACGTCGGCAGCGGGCGGAAGGTCATCTTCGCTCTATCGGACGGTACGACGCCGGGTTGAGCGCCCGATCAGCGAGCCAGGAACGCGAGCAGGGCGGCGTTGAACTCCTCCGGGTGCGAGGCGTTGACCCCGTGTGGACCGCCTTTGATGACGACCAGCTCCGCCCCGCCGATGAGCTCGGCAGAACGCTTGCCGCTGACCTCAAACGGAACGATCAGGTCCGAGTCACCGTGGATCACCAGCGTGGGCACGGTCACCTTCTCCAGATCGCCACGGAAATCGGTCTTGCCGAACGCGCCGATGCAGTCGAGCGTGCCCTTGGGCGAGGCGAACGAGCCGATCTCGATGGCGTACTTCCGCTGCTCCTCGCTGACCTTGAGCGCGCCGCCGGCGGTGAAGAAGTTCTTGGTGAACTCCTCGAGGAAGGCCAGGCGGTCGCCCTTGACGCCGTCTTCCAGACCGCCGACCGTCTCGTCGTCCAACCCGCCATCGGGGTTGTCCTCGGATTTGTAGAGGAACGGCGGCACGGCCGAAGCCAGGACCGCCTTGGCCACGCGATCGGTGCCGTAGCTGGCGATGTAACGGACTACTTCACCCCCACCCATGGAGAACCCGACGAGCGCTACCTCGTGCAGATCCAGGTGCTGGAGGAGTACGTCGAGATCAGCAGCGAAAGTGTCGTAGTCGTAGCCGTTCCACGGCTGCGAAGAGCGGCCGAAGCCGCGGCGGTCGTAGGTGATGACCCGGTGGCCAGCGGCCACGAGGGCGGGCACCTGCGCTTCCCAGGCGCGCCCGCTCAGCGGCCAACCGTGGATCAGGACGACCGGCTTCCCGGTGCCGACGTCGTTGTAGTGCAGTTCGATCGGTGCGCCGTTCTCGGTTCCAACGGTGAGCTTGCTCATGCGGCGTCCTCCGAAGGGTCATGTTCAGGGGCCTGAGGGGCTACTCCGCGCGCAACGCGGCAAAGCCCGGCTTGATCACACCATTGATGAGTTCGAGGCGCTCGTCGAAGGGTGCGAAGGCGCTCTTCATCGCGTTCAGGGTCAGCCATTCGACGTCGTCCCAGCCGTAGCCGAAGGCGTCGACGAGCGCCGTGAACTCCCCCGAGAGCGTCACGTCGCTCATCAGGCGGTTGTCGGTGTTGACCGTCACCCGGAACTTCAACGCGCGCAACAACCCGATCGGGTGGTCGGCGATGGAGGTGGCGGCGCCGGTCTGCACGTTCGACGTCGGGCACATCTCCAGCGGCATCCGGCGATCACGCACGTAGGACGCGAGCCGACCCAGAACCGGCTCTCCGCCCATCGGGATGGTGACGTCGTCGACGATGCGTACGCCGTGTCCGAGCCGCTCGGCGCCGCACCACTGCAGCGCCTCCCAGATCGACGGCAGCCCGAACCCTTCACCAGCGTGAATCGTGATGTGGAAGTTTTCCCGGGCGATGTACTGAAAGGCATCGAGGTGTCGAGTCGGCGGAAATCCCGCTTCCGCGCCGGCGATGTCGAAGCCGACAACACCGTTGTCGCGATGACGCACCGCAAGTTCGGCGATCTCCATCGACCTGGCGGCATGGCGCATCGCCGTGAGCAGCGCGCGGATGTCGATGCCGCGACCAGCCGAGCCCAGTCGAAATCCTTCGAGTACGGCGGCGACCACCTCGTCGAGGGTCAGCCCGCCGTCGACGTGCAGTTCGGGCGCGAAGCGCACCTCGGCGTAGACGATGCCGTCCGCAGCAAGGTCTTCGGCACACTCCGCCGCGACCCGGACGATCGCATCGGCTGTCTGCATGACACCAACGGTGTGCGCGAACGTGTCGAGATACAGCTCGAGGCTGCCGCTGTTGGCGCCGGCGCGGAACCATTCGCCCAGCCCAGCCACGTCGGTCGTCGGCAACGCGTCGTAGCCCGCCTTCCGGGCCAGGTCGACGACCGTCGCGGGCCGTACTCCGCCGTCCAGATGGTCGTGCAGGAGCACCTTCGGTGCCCTGCGGATGTCGTCGATCCCCAGCATCTAAAATCCCTTGAACGGGAGCTCGTCGCTCCGCCGCAGCCAGTTGTCGTCCGGGTACTCGCTGCCGGCTTCGATCACGTGCACCGAGTACGCATGCCGGCTGCGGTCCGAGCTGTTGTGGCCGCTGCGGTGCGGCAACAGCCCGTGCAGCAGCACCAGCGTCCCGGCCCGGGCCTCGATCGGCACCTGTCCCTGGTCGGCAAACGGCGCGTCGTCGAACACTTCGAACGACGTGCCGCCCTCCGCGTTGCGAAAGAAGCGCTTACGCAAGGTCGTGCGATGACCGCCGGGCACCGCCCAGAGGCAGCCATTCTCGATGGTCGCGTCTTGCAACGCGTACCAGAAGCCGACGACGGATACCGGCTCGGTGTAGAGGAAGGTCGCGTCCTGGTGCTGCACAACTTCGCCGCCGATGCGCGGCTGCTTGAAGATGTACATCGACTGCACGAGCAGCGGCTCGGCCATGCCGATGTCGCGCGCGATCTGCGCCGCCGCCGGTCGGCGCGAGAAGTCGGAGAACAGCGGATCGAGATCGTGTTGCGCGTGGCCGATCTTGTTGATCGACAGGTGCTTGGGTTGTGCCAGCATGCCGTCGGCATCGAACGCCTCCTCCTCGAAGAAGAAGCGCACCTTGTCGCCCGACTCGAGGAAGTAGTCATCGGTGGTCCGTGTCTGGTGCTTGGTGCTGAAAACCGATCGCGCCTCGCTCTGGTCCCACCCGTCGACGAGTCCGTTGGCGTGCTCGACCAGCCGCGCACACTCGGCAACCGGCACGAGATCGGGTACGACGAGAAATCCGTCCTGCTGATAGGACGCGAGCTGTGCGGGGCTCAACATGAGCGGTTCATTCCTCCTCGCGGTGGACGGACTCAGGGGAGAACGCCGGAAGACAGATCGCGACGTACTCGCAACCATCGCCCGCCGGTGTGCTGTAGCGCACGCGTTCCCCCGCATGCGTGACCACCGCCTGCCCGGCGCCGACATCGAGCAATCCGCCGTCATACTCGACCTGCATCGAGCCGCGCAGCACGAGGGTGTATTCGTCGAAGTCCGGCGTCTGTGCGGGCTCGGACCACCCGGCCGGGCTGACCATGTGCGCAACGCTCAATGCACCCGTGGCGCTGTTGACACGTCCGACGTACTCGGAGATCACCTTGCCCCCTGGCACCGGGATCGTGGTGGGCTCGGGGATGAGTGTGGGCATCAGCTGATCCTCTCGATGACGAGCGGGCGCAGTTGTGGCGGCGAGTCGCCGATGTCGACCGCGCCGTCCAGCGCCTCGCGCGCGCTCGCCAGTCGGGAGGCGTCGTCGACGTGCAGTTCGAGTAGCGGCTGCCCCTCGGACACCTCGTCACCGGGACGCGCGTGCCAGACGATTCCAGCGGTCGCGCTCACCGGATCCTCCTTGCGCGCCCGCCCCGCGCCGAGCCGCCACGTGGCAACACCGATCTTGTAGGCATCGAGCCGGGTCAGATAGCCCGATCGAGCGGCCGGTACGACGACGCGCTCGCTGGCGACGGGCAGCACCGCATGCGGGTCGCCCCCCTGCGCGGCGACGATCGCCTGCCATGACGGCAGCGCGTGGCCACTCGCAAGCAGCGCGGCTGCATCGACGTCGACGCCGGCGAGGGCGAGCATCTCGCGGGCCAGCGCGACGGTGATCTCGATCAGGTCGGCCGGCCCGCCGCCTCGAAGGACGTCGACCGACTCGGTGACCTCCAATGCGTTGCCGGCGCAGCGGCCCAGCGGAGTGTCCATGTCGGTGAGGAACGCCGTCGTCCGGACGCCGTGGGCCGTGCCCAGGCCGACCATCGTCTCGGCGAGCACGCGCGCCTCGTCGACGCTCTTCATGAACGCACCGCTGCCGACCTTGACGTCGAGCACGAGCGACTCGGTGCCCTCGGCAATCTTCTTGCTCATGATGGACGCCGCAATCAACGGGATCGAGGGGACGGTGCCCGTCACGTCGCGCAGCGCGTACAGCTTGCGGTCCGCGGGCGCGAGCGAAGGCCCAGCGGCGCAGATGACGCCGCCGACGTCGCGCAGCGCCTGGATGAACTCCTCCGGTGACAACAGCGCCCGCCAGCAGGGGATCGACTCCATCTTGTCGAGCGTGCCGCCGGTGTGCGCGAGGCCGCGGCCCGACAGTTGCGGCATCGCCGCTCCGGCGGCCGCGATCAGCGGGGTGAGAATCAGCGAGACCTTGTCGCCGACGCCGCCGGTCGAGTGCTTGTCGACGGTCGGCCGCTCGAGGGACGACAGGTCGAGCCGCTCGCCGCTCGCGATCATTTCTGCGGTCCAGGTCGCGAGCTCGTCCGGCGTCATTCCGCGCCAGACGATCGCCATCAGCAGCGCGGCGACCTGCTCGTCGGGGACCGTGCCGTCGACGTACGCGCGCATCAGCCAGCTGATCTGTTCGTCGGAGAGCCGGCCGCCGTCCCGCTTGGTCGTGATGAGTTCGACCGCGTCCACTGCTACCCCCGGTCCGTCAGATCGTCCGCCGTGAACGCGTCCGGCAGCAGATCCCCCAGCGACCTCGGACCACCGGGGCGGTCGATGAGCATCGCGCGGCCGCCGAATTCCATCAGCACCTGGCGGCACCGGCCGCACGGCGCGAGCAAGTCACCCGCACCGTCCACGCAGACCAGCGCGACCAACCGGCCACCACCTGTTGCTGCGAGAGACGAGACGACGCCGCACTCGGCGCAGAGCCCGAGGCCGTACGACGCGTTCTCGACGTTGCAGCCCGAGACGACGCGACCGTCGTCGACCAGCGCAGCAGCTCCAACCGGGAACTTGGAGTACGGCGCATAGGCCCGCGACATCGCCTCGGTTGCGGTCGATCGCAGCGCGGTCCAGTCGACCTCGGTCATCCCGACTGCCCGCGCCGATAGGGCTTGCCGTCGGCCGCGGGCGGGCGAAGCCGCTGCGAGGCGAACGCGAGCACAACGAGCGTTGTGACGTACGGCGTCATGTAGACGATCTGCGTCGGCACGGTCTCGGTATTGAGGTACCAGCCGACGAAGCACCCGGCCAACACGCCGAGCATCACGGCGGCCACCCAACGACGCCGAAACAGCAGTCGGACGGCGAACACGGCAACAGCCAGCGCGACGAACAGCAACAGTCCGTGGACCGACGAGCCGCGACGAAGTTGTAGTGCGTCCGCAAAACCGAACAGCCCAGCCCCGGCCGCAACGCCACCCGGCCGCCAGTTGCCGAATATTGTCGCGGCGAGCCCGATGAAGCCGCGGCCCGCGGTCTGGCCTTCCTTGTAGATGTGCGCATCCGCGACCAACGTCGCGCCGGCAAGACCGGCCAGCGCGCCAGAGATGACCACCCCGATGTATTTCATCGTGTAGACGCGCACCCCCAGCGATTCGGCGGCCGCCGGATGTTCCCCGACGCTGCGCAGCCGAAGACCGAGCGACGTCCGGGCGAACAGCCACCACGTCAAGGGAAACAACAGAACGCAGATCACTGCGAGCCACGAGACTTCCCTCGTCAGTCCCCGCAGCAGACCCGCGAGATCGCTGACGAGGAACCAGTGCAGGTTCTCGAGGTCACCCAGCAGGTCGGGACCGCTCGAGAGGACCGGCAAGCTGACGCGGGCCACCGAGCCCTCTATCCGCGGTGATTGCGTGACACCAGCGGAGCCGTACGTCGCCACGGACAGGAAGCGCGCCAGTCCAACCGCGCCGGTCGTGCCGACAAGCAGGTTGATGGCGACGCCGCTCACCACATGGTCGACGCCGAAGGTCACCGTCGCGATTGCGTGTAACAGCCCGATGGCCGCACCGCCGGCGATTCCGGCCAGGACTCCGGCCCAGATGCCGTGATGAAAGCCGACCCAACCACCGAACCAGGTGCCCATCACCATCATGCCTTCGAGCCCGATGTTGACGATGCCGACACGTTCCGCGTATAGAGCGCCAAGGCCCACGACGGCGATCGGCAAAGTCACCCGAAGAGCCGCCGCGAACGTGCCGCTGGAGGTGATGTCGTTCTCGCCGGTGATGAGCCGGACGAGCGACAGCGCCGTGGCGACCGCCGCCGCACCGATCAGCATCCGCACGCCGCGGCTTCCCGCTGCCTGACCGGGCGTCATCCGCCGGCGGTTTGCCTTCGGCGCAGTCGCCACCGCGCTCATGCCGACGACCCGGCATCGGCGACGACGCCAGGCATCTCGCGCGCCAACGAGCGCTGCAGCTGTGCG
>JBDSAK010000102.1:0-13419 GCA_039922195.1 Mycobacteriales bacterium | reverse complement strand
GAGTAGCCGCTGCGCGCGCGTACCGTGCCCCTTGCCTCGCTGATCGACGACAAGGCCGATGCCCAGCCGGTACGCCGCCGATCGCGGACCGGGGCCATGCGTGACGGTGTGCCAACTCATGTCACCGATCGGCGTCCCGTCGGCGAGCGTGACGAGCAGCCGCCAGACATCGGGGGGCGGCGGCGCTCCGAGCGCTCGCGGCGGCGCGTCGCTGAAGTAGTTGAACGGCTGGTCGACCGCGGTTCGCCGTTCCCATTCCTGCAGCATTGGCAGGTCCTCGGGCGCCATCGCCCGGAGGCAGACCACGCCGTCCGTCACCGGATTCACGACGATCACGACTCGCCGAAAGTGAAGTCGACCAGCGGGCGCCACGCGCGGTCGCGGCCCTCCTCGAACAGCGTGAAGCCCAACGCGCTGAACTTCGCTTCGTACGACGCCAGCTCCTCGAAAGCCTTGTCGAGCGCGACATCGTCGAGGTCGTGGGCGACGGTCACATGCGGGTGGTAGTTGAACTTCAGGTCGCGCGCGAGTGGCCCGGATCGCACCTTGTCCTCGAGACGCTCGCAGGCGGAAATGCCGCTGGCCAGCGCAACGAACGTAACTGGTGAAACGGGACGGAAGGTGCCTGATCCGCGCAGCAGCACCTCGAACGGCACCTCGTCGCGCGCCACCGCACGCAAGTGCTCCTCGATGACCGGCAGTCGCGCGCCGGTGATCGCGGTCGGCGGTAGCAACGTGACATGTGTCGGCACCAACCGAGCCTGCGGGTCGCCGAAGTGAGCGCGCCAGTCGGCGAGTTCGGCGCCGTACGGCGGAGGCACCGCAATCGCAACGCCGATGTTGCGCCGGGGCATCAGCGCTTGCCTACGACAAAGCCGACCCGGTCACGCACCTTCTCCATGGTGTCCTGTGCGATCGCGCGCGCCTTGGCCGCCCCGTCCGACAGCACCGCGTCGAGCGCATCGCTGTCGTCGTAGTAGTCCGTGAAACGCTCCTGGATCGGTGCGACGAAATCGACCACGGACTGCGCGAGGTCGCCCTTGAAGTCGCCGTAACCCTTGCCGGCGTAGGCCGTCTCGAGCTCGGCGACCGAACGCCCCGTGATGGTCGAAAAGATCGTGAGCAGGTTGGTGATGCCCGGCTTGGTCTCGGCGTCTGCGACGACGTCGCGACCCGTGTCGGTGACTGCGGATTTCACCTTCTTCGCCAGGGCTTTGGGGTCGTCGAGGAGGTCGAGGACACCGGCCTGCGACTCTGCGGACTTGCTCATCTTTGCGACCGGGTCCTGCAGGTCGAAGATCTTGCCGGTCTCCTTGACGATGAAAGCCTCAGGAACGACGAGGGTCTCGCCGAACGTCGCGTTGAACCGCTGAGCGAGGTCACGCGAAAGCTCGAGATGCTGACGCTGGTCCTCGCCGACCGGAACAGCGTTGGTGCGGTAGAGCAGGATGTCGGCCGCTTGCAGCACGGGGTAGTTGAAGAACCCGACGGTGATGCGATCGCTGCCGGACCGAACCGCTCGGTCCTTGAACTGGGTCATCCGGCTGGCCTCACCGAACCCGGTCAGACAGCCGAGGATCCAGCCGAGCTCGGCGTGCTCCGCGACGTGGCTCTGCACGAACAACGAACAGCGGCCTGGGTCCAGACCGACAGCCAGCAGCTGAGCCGCGGCCACCCGGGTGCGCTTGCGCAGCAACGTTGGGTCGTGGCCCGCAGTGATCGCGTGCAGGTCGACGACGCAGTAGATCGCGTCGTGCGTGTCCTGCAAGGCGACCCAGTTGCGCAGCGCCCCCAGATAGTTGCCGAAGTGGAACGAATCCGCCGTCGGCTGGATGCCAGAGAAGACCCGCGGCCGGGGCGAGGCGTCAGTCATGGTCGGCAATTCTAGAGTCGTGGTCCGGCTCGCCCGCGAGCTGATCGAGCAGCGTGACGCGCACCCGGGCGATGCGCCGTCCGTCAAGTTCGGTGACGGTCAGCCGGTACTGGTCATGCTCGACAGCGTCACCGACCCGAGCGACGCGGCCGACACCGCTCATCACAAAGCCGGCAACCGTCTCGTACGGGCCGTCCTGAGGCAGATCGACACCGACCTGCTCCCGGAATTCGCCGAGGTTGAGCAGGCCGTCGACCTCGCGGTCACCGTCGCGCAACAGCGTTGCGGACTCCTTCGCCTCGTCGTACTCGTCCCGGATGTCGCCGATGACCTCCTCGATGAGGTCCTCGAGGGTGACGATGCCGGCGGTGCCGCCGTACTCGTCGACCACGACTGCGAGGTGCGCGCCCTCGCGCCGCATCTCCGCCAGCGCGGGAAGCACCTTCTTCGTGGCGGGAAACAGCTTCACCGGTCGGGCCAGGTCGCCCACCACGGACGCGGCGCGGCCGTTGGGCGTCATCAGATCGCGCACGTGGATGAAGCCGAGGATGTCGTCACTCGACCCTCGAATGACCGGGTAGCGGCTGTGCGGCGCTGCCTGCACGATCTCGAACGCGTCCTGCACCGGCATCTCGGCGTCGAGGAAACTGCACTCCGTGCGCGGGATCATCACCTCGCGGACCTGCGTATCCCCGGCATCGAACACCTCGTCGATCAGCCGGCGCTCGTCGCCGGAGAGCGACTCGTGAGCGGCGACCAGCCCTCGCAGCTCCTCCTCGCTGATGCCCTCGCGGCCCGCGCGCGGGTCGCCCCCGAGGAGGCGGACGACCAGATCGGTGGCGAACGACAGCGACCAGATCACCGGGCGGACGATCTTCGCTATCCGGTCGAGCGTCGGCCCGAAGATTCTGGCGATAGCCGTGCTGTGCTGGAGGGCGAGCCGCTTCGGCGCGAGTTCACCGATGACCAGCGTCACGTAGGTGATGGCACCGGTGATGAGCAGGAAGGCCACGACGCTGGCCCAGGTCTTGTTCAGGCCGGCGTCTTCGAGCCCGCTCGCCGCTGATTCGGTCAGGGTCACCGCACCGAAAGCCGACGACAGCAGGGCGGTGAGTGTGACGCCCAGCTGGGCGGCGGCGAGGAAACGGTTGGGGTTGGCCGCAAGCCGTGCGACTGCGGCGCCGCGGCGCCCGGTCATGGCCTTGATCTGGCCCTCGCGCAGCGAGACCAGCGCCAGTTCGGCCGCGACGAACAGGCCCTCGAACATGATGAGGACCAGGACGACCAGGGCGCTCAGGACGATTTTGCTCATGACGCGGCGCTACCTGCTCAGAGTGCGGCGACATCCGCCTGCTTGGCGCGGACCGCCTCGGCCGCTTCGCGCAGCGCTGCCAGTTCGTCGGGTTCGAGGTCGAGTTCGTCGATGGCGAGCACGCCGCCGCGACCCAGCTTGGCGGGAACTCCGAGGTAGACGTCGCGGACGCCGTACTCGCCCTGCACCCAGGCGCAGACCGGCATCGACTCGCCGCTGTCCTCGGCGATCGCCTTGACCATGCGGGCGGCCGCCGCGGACGGTGCGTAGTAGGCCGAGCCGGTCTTGAGCAGCGCGACCACTTCGGCGCCGCCGTTACGCGTGCGGACGACGAGCTCGTCGATCTTGGCGGCCGGCAGCAGATCACGCAGCGGCTTGCCGTCCACCGTGCACTGCGACGGCACCGGCACCATCGTGTCGCCATGCGAACCGAGCGTGAGCGCGCGCACCGATCCGACCGGTACGCCGAGCTCCGCCGCGACGAAGTTGCTGAACCGTGCGGTGTCGAGCATGCCCGCCTGGCCGAGCACGCGGTTCTTCGGAAAGCCCGAGACACTCGCGGCGAGTGCGGTCATCTCATCGAGCGGGTTGGACACCACGACGATGACTGCATCCGGTGAGTGTTTCGCGATGTTCTCGGTGACCGAGCGGACGATCTTCGCGTTGGTCTCGATGAGGTCCATCCGGCTCATGCCGGGCTTGCGCGGCAGTCCCGCGGTGATGACGACGACATCCGATCCAGCGGTCGCCTCGTAGCCGCCGCCGTCAGCCGTCGTCGTCGCTCCGACGACGCGCGTCTCGAAGCCCTCGATCGGCCGGGACTGGTTGATGTCGAGCGCCAAGCCCTCCGGCTTGCCCTCGACGACATCGGTGAGGACGACCTCATCGAACAGGTCGTACTCGGCGAGACGGAGCGCGGTGGTCGAGCCGTAGAAGCCGGCACCAACGACAGTCACTTTCACGAAATGTCCTTTCGGGACGGAGAAACGATCAGGCGCCGAGGCGCTCGATGACGGCGTCGGCGTACTCGATGGTGCCGACGGCCGTCGGGTCGCCCCGGTCCGGCTTCATGTCGTACGTGACGCTCTTGCCCTCGGCGATGACCGAGGCAACGGCGTTCTCCAGTGCGGTGGCCGCCGCAGTCTCGCCGAGGTAGTCGAGCATGAGCTTGCCGGACAGGATCATGGCTGTCGGATTGACCTTGTTCTGGCCCTTGTACTTCGGCGCGCTGCCGTGCGTCGCCTCGAAGACCGCGGTCTCGGTGCCGATGTTGGCCCCCGGAGCAACACCCAGACCGCCGACCATGCCGGCTGTGAGGTCGGAGAGGATGTCGCCGTACAGGTTGGGGAGCACCAGCACGTCCCACTCGTTCGGCCGGGTGACCAAGCCCATGCAGGTGGCGTCGACGAGGTTCTCCCACGGATCAATCTCCGGGAAGTCCTTGGCGACCTCACGGAAGACCGACAGGAACAGGCCGTCGGTGAACTTCATGATGTTGCTCTTGGTGATGCAGTGCACCCGCTTGCGCCCGTTGGCTTTCGCGTACTCGAACGCGTAGCGGATGATGCGCTCCGAGCCGAACTCGCTCATCGGCTTGATGGAGATGCCCGACTTCGGCCGGATCTGCTTCTTCTGCAGCGTGTTGAGGTATTCGATGACGCCATCGGCTTCCGGCGTGCCCGACTCGTACTCGATGCCGGCGTAGAGATCCTCGGTGTTCTCCCGGACGATGACCACGTCTACGCCCGGGTCGGTGAAGAACGTCCGCATGCCCGGGTAGGTCTTGCACGGCCGGAGGCAGGCGTAGAGCTCCAGCTCACCGCGGAGTGCGACATTGACCGAGCGGAAGCCCGTGCCGATCGGCGTGGTGATCGGGCCCTTGATGGCGACTTTGTTGCGCTTGACCGAGTCAAGGGTCTGCTGCGGCAGCGGAGTTCCCGCGCTCTCCATGATGTCGACGCCGGCCTGCTGAACATCCCAGTCGAAGCTCGACCCCGATGTCGCGGCCGCGGCCTCGAGCACTCGGCGGGTGGCCTCGGTCAGCTCGGGGCCCACTCCGTCGCCGGGGATGAGGGTTACGCGGTGCGTCGTGCCCATGGAGGCTGCCTCTTCTGCGTCGAGAAAACGGACGGATGCTGCTGCGCAGGCTACCGGGCTGGATCGGCGCGCCGCGAACCGCGGCCTCAGCCCTCGGAGATCGGAATGATCGCGCTGAGCAGTACGACGCATGCTCCGAAGAGGGCCATCGTCACCACATCGGTCGTCCGCCCGCGTATGGCGAGGAAGCCCGCGAGGCGCGTGGGCAGGACAAGGCGGAGGAACCCGCCGAACAGCAAGGCCAAGCCGGTTACGAAAAGCCCTCGGCGCCAATAGTGCAGGCCTATCATGACGACGCCGGCGGCGAATGCGGTGAGCACGGCGACCATGGGCCACTCGCGGGACAGGCGGCGTACGACGGTCACAAACCGCTCCCCGGCGCCCCCACCGGGTAGGTGCCCGGTCGCGCCGGTGGTGGCGGGTTGCCCTTCAGCACCGACATCGCCAGCTCGGCGTGGGCGTCGCGCACGAGCACGTGATCGGTCGTGAAGCCGGCCATGGCCGCGAGCGGGATGCGCGCTGCAGCAAGCCGGCCGGCCACATCAGCGAGGAACCCGACGAGCTGCCACGGCAGTGGCCCGGGAAACGTGATCCGTCGCCAGCCGGGCTCGCTCGCGAGCGGCGGGTCGAGCTGGGCCAACGCGTCTTCCGTGCACAGCACCGTGGTTTCCGTGCCGTCGTCGATGACCGCGTGGAAGCCGTGCAGCGCCCCCGGGGGCCGCCAACCGGACGGGTAGCGGGCCACAGCGACGAGATCGGGGTCGAGAATCGGCTGGTGGTCCGGAGCCGACTCCCAGTGGACGACGTACACCGCGCTCGAGTCCGCGCCGATGATCTCCGAATGCAGGCCGGCATCGTGCTCGTCGGTCAGGGCAGGCGCATCGCCCGGACCGTCGTGCTGGGCGTCGTGTGACATGCGTCCCGCCTCCTGATTCGCGGCGAGTCTATTGCTGCGACGGGCGCCCACCGGAAAGTTAGGGGTTCGGCGGCCCCGACAACCGGGTATCGGAACAGGCAACGAAGGTGTCAGCACTCACGAACCACGGCCGCTGCTCCGGGCGGCGCGCCGAACCGACCGAGGAGGACCATTGACTACGCCGTTCCTGCGGGTGGAGGAATCCGGCGAAGTGCTGGAACTCGCCAAAGACGTGACCACGGTGGGCCGCGGGGACGGTGTCGATGTCAAGCTCAACGATCCGAGTGTGTCGCGCTTTCACGCCGAGCTGATCCGGCGCGGGCCGTACGTGTACTTGGCCGACATGGGCCTGTCGACGAACGGCACGCGGGTCAACGGCCGGCCAGTGGGCCGCCGCGTTCTCCGCAACGGTGACGTCGTCAGCTTCGGCATTGCCCGCGCGCGGGTCGGCGGCATCGACGCCGAACAGGACGACCTCGACGTCACGATCGAGAGCCGCCGGGCCACGGCACCCGACCTCACCCGCCGCGAACTCGAAGTCCTCAGTTCGCTGTGCCGGCCGGCGCTGCAGCAGGAGGCGTTCGTCGCTCCAGCAACGGCGCGCGAGATCGCCGACGAACTCGTGGTGACCGAGGCCGCGGTCAAGCAGCACTTGCTGCGGCTCTACCAGAAGTTCCGCATCCCCGAAGGCATCAACCGGCGCGCCCGACTGGCCAACGAGGTCATCGCGGCCGGCGTCGTCCGGCCAGTGCCCAGCCCCCCCGCTGCGACCGGGCAGGCTGCCCCCAGCCTCCCTTCCGCTGCGTCCCCCGCCCCGCCACGCGCCGGCGCAGCTCCCGGGGGCCGCCCCGCGGCGAGCAACACCCAGGGCGTCCGCCCGGCCGGCAGCGCCGGTCAGGGCGTGCGGCGGGTGAGCTAGCCCGCTTGTCGTTCGGCGATCTCGACGACCGTGGTCAGCAGCATCGCAATCGTCATCGGGCCGACACCGCCCGGTATCGGGGCGAACCAGCCCGCGACGTCCCGAACTCCCGGGTCGACGTCGCTGACGAGCCCATCCGACGTTCGCGTGACACCCACATCGAGTACGGCGGCGCCTGGCTTCACCATGTCAGCGGTGAGCAGCCGAGGTACGCCGGCCGCGGCGACGATGATGTCGGCGCGGCGCGTGTGATCGGCGAGGTCGCGGGTGCCGGTGTGGCACAGGGTGGTCGTGGCGTTGCCGCCCTCGCCGCGCCGGGTGAGTAGCAGCCCGAGCGGGCGCCCGACGGTAATGCCGCGCCCGATCACGCAGACCTCAGCGCCGGCCACGCTCACTCCGTGCCGGGTCAGCAACTCGATGATGCCGCGGGGCGTGCACGGCAGGGTGCCCGGCTGTCCGAGGACGAGCCGACCAAGGTTGACCGGGTGCAGGCCGTCGGCGTCCTTGTTTGGATCGACCCGCTCGAGCGTCCGGCCGGCGTCCAGCCCAGCCGGCAGCGGAAGCTGCACGAGGTAGCCCGTGCAGGCCGGATCGGCATTGAGTTCGTCGACGACCGCGTCGACCTCCGCCTGGCTCGCCGACGTGGGCAGGTCGTGGCGGATCGAGTGGATGCCCACTTCGGCACAGGCGCGATGTTTGCCGGCGACGTACGACTGGCTGCCCGCGTCCTCGCCGACGAGGACCGTCGCGAGGCCGGGCGTCACGCCGCGGTCGCGCAACGCGGCGACCCGCAGTTTGAGTTCCCCGCGGATCGCCGCCGATGTCGCCTTACCGTCCAGGATCTGAGCTGTCATGGCGGCAAGTCTGTCACGGCCGCACCTGGTCCTCGTCCAGCAGGAGAGTGCGTCACACGCAGCCGGTGAGCACTTCGACGGCGTCCAGGTCGTAGCCGTCTGCAGCACGGTTACGGCTCGCGGGTGCGGGAGCGGCAGATCCGCCGCTCCCGCGCCCGACAACTACGGGAGCTTGGTGATTCGGTTCTGCGGTCCCGGCGAAACCGACCCGTTGGCGATGAAGTACTTCTCGAGAGCGTCGAGGTCGACGCCGCCGCCGAGCCGGGTGGTGCCAAGACGAAGCACCGAGTAGCCGTCGCCGCCATCCGCCATGAAGTTGTTGACGGTGATCCGGTAGCTGGCCGCCGGGTCGATGACCACCCCGTTCAGCGTGATCGATGCGGGGTCGACCTTGCTGCCCTTGGGCGCCGCGGCACTCCAGCTGTAGGCGAAGCCCGACGACACCTGCAGGATGCGGTTCTGGCCGGCGACCGGGTTGTCGAACTGCTGCTCGAGCAACGTATCGATCTGTTCACCGCTGACTGTCATGGTGACGAGGGAGTTGCCGAACGGCTGGACGGAAAATGCTTCGCCGTACGTCACGTTGCCGTCGCCGTCGCCGGCGGTGCTGCCGGCGTAGGTGATGTCGGCGCGGATCCCACCGGAGTTCATGAACCCGATCGACGCGCCGCCGAGATTCGCCGGCGTCGTCGCGTTCAACTGCGCGTCCGCGATCACGTCGCCGAGTGCGGATTCGCCCGCGGCGTTCGCCGATCGGCTGACCGTCGCGGTGACCGAGCCGATGATCCGGTTCGCCAGCGGTGCCGAGAGCCCGACGTATTTGTTGACGAGCGTCGTCAGCGCGGGAGCCTTCGGCACGGTGCGCGTCACGATCACGTTGTTGACCGTGTGCGCCACGACGTCCTTGGTGGCCCGGCTCAGCGTCAGGTCGATGTCGGTGACGAGCCGTCCCTGGTGCGCCGCACCGGTGACGATCTTGCCGTCGATGATGCAGTTGACGGCCCCGTTGGTGTGACCGGTGATCACCACGTCGATGTCGTCATCCATCCGGTCGACGGTGGGTGGCAGCGCGCCCTGCGGGTTGTTGCAGC
Source organism: Mycobacteriales bacterium (assembly GCA_039922195.1). Lineage (GTDB taxonomy): Bacteria > Actinomycetota > Actinomycetes > BP-191 > BP-191 > JBDTYE01. The sequence continues at coordinate 4,357 of JBDSAK010000102.1, read as the reverse complement.
TGTTGATCGTCGCCTCGGTGATCGCGTCCGAGACCGTGCCGCCTCGTGCAGCAGCACGATGAACGTCTCGATTCCCTGCGCCTTGAGCACCGGCACCAGCGCGTTGACCGAGTCGGCCTCGTCGTAGAAGTTGACCTGCGAGATGCCGGACGGAGTGACGATGTCGGGGGTGCTCTCGAGCGTCATGCCGATCACGGCGACGTTGACACCGTCGAACTCGTGGATCGCGTACGGCGGGAAGATCGTCTCGCCGCTGTTCTTGTAGGCGACGACCGCGGCCAGGAAGTCGAAGTCTGCACCGGCGAAGCCATCGCCGTCCTGGCAGCCGTCGACCGGGTGGCATCCGCCGTTCTTCATCCGCAGCAATTCGTCGACGCCTTCGTCGAACTCGTGGTTGCCGACGCCGTTGTAGTCCAGCCCCATCAGGTTGAACGCCTCGATGGTCGGCTCGTCGTGGTACAGGGCCGATGTCAGGGGTGTCGCGCCGATGAGGTCACCCGCGGAGACGAAGATCGTGTTGGGGTTGGTCGCGCGAGGATTGGCGACGTGCGTCGCCAGGTACTCGACGCACGACGTGCGTCGCCAGGTACTCGACGCCGCCTGCAAGTGTGGTGCCGATGCGTCCGCCCGACCCGGCCGGTGGCTCGAGCGCGCCGTGGAAGTCGTTGAGGCCGAGAATCTGGATCTTTGTGGTCTGCGCCCTGGTGACGCGGTCAGGCGGCGGCCCGCCAACGGCGGGTTGTGCCGTGGTGGCGAGCGCTAGAGCTGAGGCCACTGCCAGGGTCGTTGACAACAGGTGCTTCTTGGTCATCCGTGACTTCCTTCGCTGCGCACGCCGGTCGCGCCGACGGCAGGCAGCCGCACGGGGCGTGGCACGGAGTGGGCGGTCGAGGGCACGCCGGTCCATCTGCGGAGGAACCAACCCCGCGCCACAACCCCGAGTCGGCGTCACCGATAGAGCAACGTTCGGTTTCCGCAGAAGAATCTCCTGCTGGCCGCCGCCGCGGAGTCAACCGGCCCCGGGGGACGGCTCGTCTAGTGGAAGAAGTGGCGTACGCCGGTGAAGTAGAGAGTGATTCCAGCCGTGTTCGCCGCCTGCACGACCTCCGCGTCACGGACCGAGCCGCCCGGCTCGACAACCGCGCGCACGCCGGCCGCGGTGAGGACCTCGAGTCCGTCGGCGAACGGGAAGAACGCGTCGCTGGCTGCGACGGCGCCGGCTGCTCGGGCGCCGGCTCGCGCGACGGCGAGCTTTGCTGCATCGACTCGGTTGACCTGACCCATCCCGACGCCGACGGTCGCACCGTCGTCGGCGAGCAGGATCGCGTTGGACTTCACCGACCGGCATGCGCGCCAGGCGAACTCGAGATCGGCCAACGTCGCGGCGTCCGCCGGCTCGCCGGCCTGCAGCGTCCAGGTGGCTGTGGCGTCGGCATCGCCGAACGCATCGGCCGCCTGCAGCAGGAGCCCACCGGTGATCTGCTTGGCCTCCATCCGACCATCGGGCGGCAGATCGCCGGCAACGAGAATGCGAATCGACGGCTTGCCCGTCAGGATGTCGATCGCCCCCTCGTCATAGGCCGGCGCGACGATGACCTCGGTGAAGATCTCGCTGACCTGCTTGGCCAGCTCGACGCTCACCGGACGGTTGACGGCGATGACGCCACCGAATGCGGACGCCGGGTCGCACTCATGCGCGCGGCGGTGGGCCGTCGCGACATCGGGACCGACGGCGATGCCGCACGGGTTGGCGTGCTTGATGATCGCGACACAGGGCTCGGCGAAGTCATACGCGGCTCGGCGTGCGGCATCGGTGTCGACGTAGTTGTTGTAGGACATCTGCTTGCCGTGCAGCTGCTCGGCTTGCGCGAGGCCGGGCGGCGCTGCGTCCTCGACGTAGATCGCGGCCGGCTGGTGCGGGTTTTCGCCGTACCGCAAGACATCCGAGAGCCGGTACGTCGCGCCGGTGAATTGCGGCCAGCTGTCGGTTACCTGCCAGCCGAGCCAGTTCGCGACGGCCACGTCGTATGCGGCGGTGTGGGCAAAGGCGGCGGCGGCGAGTCGCTTACGCGCATCGAGATCGAAACCGCCGGACTGCAACGCGGCGGCGACGTCGGCGTACTGGTCCGGCGAAGTGATGACGGCTACTGACGGGTGGTTCTTGGCTGCCGCGCGGACCATCGTGGGTCCGCCGATGTCGATCTGCTCGACGCACTCGTCGAACGACGCACCTGACGTCACCGTGGCAGCGAACGGATAGAGGTTGACGACGACCAACTCGAACGGCGCGATCCCCAGTTGATCGAGCTGCTGGCGGTGCTCCTCGAGCCGCAGATCAGCGAGAATACCCGCGTGCACAAGGGGATGCAGCGTTTTGACTCGCCCGTCCAGGCACTCCGCGAAACCGGTCAGGTCGCTCACGGCGGTGACCGGGACACCGAGCTTCTCGATCGTCGCCGCGGTGGAGCCGGTCGATACGATCTCGACGTCAGCCGCGTGCAGCGCACGGGCGAGTTCCTCGAGTCCGGTCTTGTCGTAGACGCTTACGAGGGCACGTCGGATCGGTCGGGTCGTCACAGCAGTGTCACCTTTCGTCCTTCGATTCCGTAGCCGCCTCGCACCATCCGGCCGACGACGTCGACGAGCAACGTGCGCTCGACATGCTTGATGCGCTCGTGCAGTGACGCCTCATCATCGTCGTCGTGCACGACCACCGCTGCCTGCGCGACGATCGGGCCGGTGTCGACGCCGCCGTCGACGACGAAGACCGTGCAGCCGGTCACCTTCACGCCGTACTCGAGGGCGTCGCGCGCGCCGTGCATTCCCGGAAACGCCGGGAGCAGCGCCGGGTGCGTGTTGATGTAGCGGCCACCGAACTCGCGCAGAAAATGCGGTCCGGCGAGCTTCATGAATCCGGCCGAGATCACCAGGTCCGGCTCGTACGCCGCAACCGCGGACGTGAACGCGGCGTCCCACTCGTCGCGACTCGGCAGATCTCCGACGCGCATCACGAAAATCGCAACTCCGGCGGACGATGCGCGTTCGAGTGCGCGAATGCCGTCACGGTCGGCGCCGACTGCGACGACGTTCGCGCCGAACGCCGGGTCGGCGGTTGCGTCGAGGAGTGCCTGCAGATTGGACCCCTCCCCCGACGCGAGCACGACGAGTCGCGCGGTCAGTGGGACCTCCAGCGGGAGACATGGGAAGGGTCAAAGCTTACTGCGACGGCGTATCGGCCCGGGTTCGGGGAACAACGGGGGGCAACGAGGCTCCACTCATTCCAGGAGGACACCATGTCGAACACCCCGCTCGACCCACGCGACCGCGGGAGCCAGCGCGACGACGTACCCGGCTACCGGGACGACATGCGCAGGGACAACCCGTACGCAGCGCCGGTCGACCAGGGTGCCTACGGCACGGAGCGGGTGGTCACGGGGCAGCCCTATCCGGTGGCAGCGCGCAACGGCGTCGGCACGGCGGCACTCGTGCTCGGCATCCTCGGCGTACTGAGCGCAGTGTTCTTGGTCGGCGGGTTCCTTGGCCTGCTCGCCCTGATCCTCGGTGCCGTCGGTCTCGGTCGCGTCAACCGCCGTGAAGCCAACAACCGGGGCAGCGCGATGGCCGGAGTGGTGCTCGGACTGATCGCGATCGCGATCAGCGTCGGCGTGGGTGCCTTCGCGTACAGCAACCGGGACAAGATCAGCAATCTCAGCGACTGTCTCGCCGACGCGACCACCACCGCCGCGCGGCAGTCATGCGAGACGCGGTTCGAAAAGGAGCTCACCCGCTGACGACTTCACTCAGGTTCTGACGACGACCGTCTTGGCCGGCTTGTCGTGCAGGCACTGGCGGTTGTTGTCCCAGAGGCACCAGGCCACGTTGACGATCCCGAACAGGCTGACCACCGGTAGCAAGCCCGGGAGCGACGCGATCGCCCATCGCATCGCGGCGCTCTGCGGGTCCGGGTTGGTGCCGTCGGCGATCTTGGCGACGCGGATCCCGACCGCCTTCTTTCCCGGAGTGGCGCCACTGTTGACGAGGAAGTAGATCTCGTACGCCGCTGTGATGGCCAACCACACCAGCGTCGGCAACAGGAGACCACCACTGAGCAGATTCATCTCGCTCGGCTCGAGTGCATCCAAGGCATCCCGCCCCATCGACATGTACACGATGATCGCCGGCACGAACAGGATCAGCCCGTCGAGTAGTCGCGCGCCCAACCGCGCCCACTGCGAGGCCAGCGAGTTGGGTCCGGTGTGCGGCAGCCCGAGCTGACTTCCCTTGTACGAACCGGCCGGTGGCTGGCCGTACGACGGCGCCTGGCCGTAGCCGGGGGGCGGTTGGCCGTATCCGGGGG
>JBDSAK010000101.1:0-2526 GCA_039922195.1 Mycobacteriales bacterium | reverse complement strand
GCGGACACCCATCGCCGTCAGGACGCCGATGAGATGGTCGGAAGGTTGCACGGAGTCATGCGGCCACCCGGTCACCATGACCGCCCCGCCAGTGATGGCTGCCGCGGCGAAGAAGTACGACGCGCTCGTTGCGTCTGGTTCGATCTGCGTGTCACGAGGCGCATAGGCCCCACGTTGCACGCGCCAACGGTTCGGGCCGGCGTCCACGTCGGCGCCTGCCCGGCGCATCATGGCGACCGTCATTGCGATATGCGGAGCGCTGGGGACCGCTCCGACGGCCGTCACGTCGATGCCGTCGCGGAAGTACGGCGACGCAAGCAACAGCCCGCTGACCATTTGGCTCGACTCGTGTGCGTCGACCTGCACGGTCCCGCCGGGCAGCCCACCGCCGCCGACAACGGCAAAGGGGAGCGCGTTTCGGCCGCCGTCGTCGATGTCCGCGCCGAGCGCGCGCAGCGCGTCGAGTAACGCCGCAATGGGGCGCCGGCGCATCTGCTCGTCGCCACCGAAGTCGATCCGGTTCGTGGCCAGCGCGGCGACCGGCGGGAGGAACCGAGCCACCGTGCCGGCCAGACCGACGTCGATGGTGGCTTGTTTCACGGCCAGTGGCGGCGGAGCACCGGTGACGGCGACGCTGTCACCGAGGGTGCTGAACTGCGCGCCGAGGGTGGTGAGGCCGGTTTGCATGAGCGCGCTGTCTCGAGACTGCAGCGGCCGGCGAAGCACGCTGACGCCGTCGGTGAGCGCCGCGCACACGAGCGCCCGGTTGGTCATCGACTTGGACCCGGGCACGGAAACGGCCCCGCGAACGGGGCCGTTGGCGTTCGGAGCGAGCCACGGACGTGCAGAGCTGGTGTCGTTCACGCCGTGACTGTATGGGAGCGGGCCGCGGCCCACCGTGCGTTACGCAGTCGGGCTATTACGCCGACGGCTGGCAACCGTCAGTGCGATACCGCCCCCAACGAGCGCAAGTCCCGCAAGAACCAGCCCGCTGAGCTCGGCGCCGGTCATCGGTAGCGTCGCCCCGCCGGTTGTCGCGGCAATGCTCTTTTCGACCTTGACGCCCAGCACCTCGGTGACGGCACTCTCGGCCTCAACGCCCGCCGGCTCGACGACCACTACTTCCTCGTCGCTCGGTGCCTCGACGGTGGCCGGAGCCGTCGCCGGACACTTCTTGCTGTAGCTGTCGCAGACCGGCTGCGTCTGTGCTGATGCCGCTGACGCGCCGGTAAGCACGAGCGCAGCCGTCATGATGGTGATAGCGGTTTTCCGCATGGTGTCCTCCCCAGATCCCGACTCAGTGTTACACAGGGTCACCCCGACCGCCACCTAAACACGAAAAATGTGTATCTGGGCCCCAGGCACCAGTTGCCCGTTTCCTCCGTTCCGAAACGATGAGCGCACGGACAGGCCAAAGGCACTACAACCCGCAGTTGTTCAACTACTCTACGTCACAGGTGAGAAAATGTTTGCGTCTGGACAGTAGCTGCAGCGACTTTGGTCGATAACTCAGGGAGCGGGACGAAAGCCTGGGCTAGATGATCAGGATTCGGGCGGGGCGGGTCTGCGACGGAAAGCGGTGGCGGTGACAACGGGCAGTGCAAGCAACGCGGGTCGCACGGACCTGCCCCCGACCCAGCCTCTGCGTGGCCTGCCCAGGGCGCGAACACCTAGCGCGTTCCTTCCTGGCGTCTTCATGCGATACGGCGTTCGGCCGTTTCTGGCTGGAGCGGATGCCGTCACTCTGCTCGCGGCGTCCGCCGCGACCGGCGCCCTCCAGGGCGGCGACGTCGTCTTTGTCCTGCTCGCGCTGACCTTGTTCGCGTCCGGCGGCCTCTATCGGTCCAGGTTGACGCACTCCGCGCTCGACGACCTCCCGAAGATCGCCGGCCGGTCCATGGTGGCCGGTGCAGGCGCGGTATCCCTGGCCGCCGTCGTGGGTGCTAACGGAGAGCGACTTCTGATCACCGCCGCGCTAGCTGCGCTGTTCGTACCGACGACCCGGGCCGCGTGCTACGCCGTAGTCAAGCGGGTGCGCGCGCGCGAAATGATTTCGCATCCCACGCTGATCCTCGGCGCCGGCCGGGTCGGAGCTCGACTGGCGTCCCTGCTTCGCGAGCACCCTGAGTACGGTCTGCGCGCGGTGGGCTTCCTCGATTCAGATCCCCTGCTGAGCGCGTCGGAGCGGCCGATCCCCCTCCTCGGTGGTCACGATGCGCTCGCGCAGGTCATTGTCGAGTTCGAGGTGCACGACGTCATCGTCGCGTTCGGCTCGGCGCCGGAATCGGAGATGGTCTCGGTCATCCGCACGTGTGACAGGCTCAACTGCGAGATCTTCTTCGTTCCTCGACTCTTCGAACTCATGTCCGTCAATGCCGACACGGACCACATCTGGGGACTGCCAGTTCTGCGGCTCCGCCGAGCGCCCTTCCGCACCTGGATGTGGAAGGCCAAGCGCGCGCTGGACATGGCCGTTTCCGCAGTAGCGGTGGTCGCGCTCGCTCCGGTCCTGCTCGCCTGCGCCAT
>JBDSAK010000100.1:0-3003 GCA_039922195.1 Mycobacteriales bacterium | reverse complement strand
TTCCTCACCCGGTCACGCACCACCCGCAGCAGCATGGCCGCCCACGTTAGTTCTGGAAACAGCGTCAACATCTCGCAATCCCTTCTCTAGGTTGCCGCCCCGGGGGTCGGCAGTCTTCGCAACACGTTCACCCGGCCATAACGGTGTAGAAGGCCGGGACACCCAGGAAGAGCAGGAATCCGACCGCGAAGAGCACCTGCGCAACGAGCATCACCTGGGACTTCTCGTTGGCCTGGCCGTGCGCGTCGGAGAGTTCACGCGCCCGCAGCGACTGCGCCTTCGCGCGCAAGCTCGCTTCGGCTTGAGCGCCGGAAGAGTCGACGAGCACGAGGCTCGCCGACAGGTCACGCAAGTCAGGGACGTCGAGTTCCACGCCGAGGCGGCCGAGGGCAGCTGCCGGCGAAATGCCGTCGGTGCGTGCGTCTTCCAAGGCTGCGCGCACTCGTGCGAACGCCCATCCGTGCCCGATGTTCGCCGACTCCCGTAACGCCTCGGCAAGCCCCGACCCGCTCGCCATCTTCATCGCGACGAGGTCCAGGTACACGCCCATGACCGCGCGGAAGTCGCGACGACGTTCGTCGGCGCGAGCCTGAAGTTGCCGGTCCGGGACGAGGAACGCGACGCCGGCGAACAGTAGGGACAGCCACGCGGGAAGCAGGACAGGGATGCTCACACCCGCAACGCTGAGGAGCGCCGCGAGCAACGGGATCCACAGCAGGCCCCCGGCGAACCACAGCAACTTGGCCGCGAAGAAATCCGCAGCCGGCCGCGACATCAACGCGAGGTTCGCGCGCAGTCGCTCGCCGTCCCAACCGCGGTCATTCCATTCGTGGGCCAGTCGGTCACCTACGGCCCAGCGCGCGGCCGCCACGCGGGGAGCGGGCGACTGCGTGGGGGCACTGCGAATGCGGCCCGCGCGCGCGGCGGCGTCGATCCTCGAGAGTCGCACCGCTAGCGATGGCCGCGCGGGAACTAGTGAGTACACCAGCAGCCATCCGCCGGCACCGGCAAGCATTCCCAACAGCAGTGCGACGCTCATCGACGTTGCCCTGACCCTGCCGGCACCGCGCCGCGAGTAGTTGGCGCGCCCAGGAAGCGATCAGCTTTCCTGAACACGGACAGGCGGCGCAGCCACGCGAATGCAGCGCCGAAGAAGAACACGACGAGGAACAGGACCAGCTGTCCGGGCAGCGTGCTGTACGGCGCGACGTAACTCCGGTTGAGGAAAAACAGGCCGAGGGTCATGGCGATCGTCGCGCCCATCATGATCCGCACCGCCTGGCGGCTCGATCGGCGTTCCGCCTCGACGCGACGCCGAACCTCCAGTTCGGCCCGCGCCGATTGCGCCAATGCGGTGAGGACCGCGCGCAGCTGCCTGCCCTGCGCGCGTGCGTTCAGGACCAGTGCCGCAACTATGTGATCCGCAGTCGCGTCGTCCAGTGCATCGGCGAACCGCAACACCGCCACGTCCAGCGGTTCCTTGTCGCGGACCCGATCCAGCAGGGCGAGCAGCTCCGGCCTGATCACCGGCGGAACGGCGACGACCGATGCAGGAAGTGCATCGGGCAGCGCGATACCGGTCGCGGTCATGTCGCGAAGGGACTCAGTCCACGTCGCGAGCGCCTCGATCCTCAACACGGCAATGGCCTCCTGTTTGCCACCCCCGAACAGCCGAGACCAGACCGCGGTGAGCAGCCCCAGGGCGAGAGCGACAGCAACCCAACGTGTCACCGCGATGACGACGCCGGCGATGATGACCGCGGCTGCCAAGCGGTGCGCGCGGCCGGACAGCGCCGGCCATTTGAGGCCTTGCGCCTCGTCTGCTGGCCGGCCACGTATCGCCAGTGCAAGCAAGAACACGCCCGTTCCGCAGGCGGCGCCCACGACGAGCATGACCGGCACGAGCGCATTCACGACGCCCACTCGCTCTGGTCGTAGCCGTTGTCGGCCAGTACCAACGCGCGCGCGTCGGTGACCGGCGCAGCGGCGTGCGCCGTGACGCCGTCGGCTGACCCGAAGACTTCACTTGAAATGATCTGAGTGCCGTCGTACGCGATGACTTCGCGAACGCTGGACACCTGCCTTTGCACAGTGCCGTCCGGCGTCGAACGCTTGGACATGTGCACGATGAAGTCGAGCGCTCCTGCAGTGAGCATGTAGCTCGCCTCCACCGGCAGGCGGTGATGACTCTTGATTGCGTAAGCCGCGATTCGCTGGAAAACCATCTTGGAGTTGCGGGCGTGAATGGTCGACAGCGACCCGTCCTCGCCCTGGGTCATCGCGTCGAGCATCGCGACGATTTCACCGCCGATCACTTCGCCGACGATGAGCCGGTCCGGGTCGAGCCTTCGGCACATTTCGACGAGCTCGTCGAGCGTTATCGCGCCGACGCCCTCAGCGTTTGGCGGGCGCTCCTCAAGCTCGACGCAGTTGGGGTGCAAGTCACGGAAGGTCGTGAAACCCAGCTCGCGGAAATGCTCGGCGGTGATCAGCCGCTCTTCGGGCGCGATCTCGTTGCCCAGTGCGCGTAGCAGCGTCGTTTTGCCCGCGAATGTCTCTCCGCTGATCATGAGGTTCTGACGTCCGCGAACCGCCGCTCGTAGGAACGCGCCGACCTGTGCGGAGAAGCCTCCCAAGACGAACAGGTCCTCCAGCACCACTTTCTGCAGCCGGTAGCAGCGGATCGATAGATGCGGCCGGTCGACGACCGCCATCAGTGCCGCCAACCGCGACCCGTCCGGCAGCCGCATCGTGAGCCACGGATTCGACACGTCCCACGCTCTGCTGGACAGACCGGTGTACGTCGCGACCGCGCGGACGAGGTCGATGAGCTGTGCGTCGGAATCCGCGATGGCCTCACCACGCTCGCGACGGCCGTCGGTGCGATCGATCCATACCTCGTCGCAGCCGTTGATGTCGATGTTCGCTATCGACTCGTCCTCGAGCAGTGGCTCAAGCCGGCCCATTCCAAACAGCGCCGCCTGCACGGCCTCGGCTAGGTCG
>JBDSAK010000099.1:0-7306 GCA_039922195.1 Mycobacteriales bacterium | reverse complement strand
GCGGTGACGGTGAACGACTCGATGAAGACCCGCTGGTTGGGGGCGCCGCCACCCGGCTGCGGTTCGAAGGCTCCGTCGTCGCCGATCGCGAGGATCTTCTCGAGTACGTCGAGCCCCTTGGTCACCTTGCCGACGACGGCGTAGTCGGGCTGGAAGCTGCTCTCCTTGATGACAAAAAAGAACTGGCTCCCACCGCTGTTGGGTCGCCCGCTGTTGGCCATCGCCAGCGTGCCTGCGGGGTACGGGGGAGTCACCGCCGTCGGCAAATTCTCGTCCTTGAGGTTGTATCCGAGTTCTCCGCGGCCGGTGCCGGTCGGGTCCCCGCACTGGAGCACACTGGTCTGCTCGCTGGCCAGCATCCGATGACACGGGGAACCATCGAAGAACTTCTTGCCCGCCAGGAAGTTGAACGAGTTGATGGTCTCGGGAGCCTTGTCCGCAGCGAGATCGACAACGACCTCCCCGCACGAGGTCTTGATCGTTGCGACGTACTTCTTCGTCGGGTCGATCGTCATGGGCGGCGCCGACGGGAATCTCTGCGGCTCGGCGGCGGTGGGGGCGCTGGCCCCGCAGGCGACTTCCTTGGGCTCGGCGCTCGCGGTTGCGGCTGCGTCGTCGGGCTTCTTGTCGTCGTCATTGCGCTGGACGACAAAGAAGACCGTGAGCAGCAGCGCGAGGACGCCGATGCCAGAGGCGCCGATGATGAAGCGCTGTTTGCGCCTGCGCGCCGCCGCTTCCCGGCGCCGGATGGCCTGTCGCTCCGCGCGACGATGCGCGAGTTCGCGCTGACGCTTACTACCAGGCACCGGGTGGTCCTCCTCGAAAGTGCTGCGGTCAGGCCGTGGGGGAGTCTAGGGGGCGGGCAACCCGTTCGCAGGCTGCGACCGGCCGCCGGTACGCTCGGTGTCACCCACAACCGCTCGAGGAGAGGACGTCCGTGCTCATCGCCGGGTTCCCCGCGGGCTCATTCGGCACCAACTGCTACGTCGTCGCGACCGGTGCCGGTGCTGAATGTGTCGTCGTCGACCCGGGCCAGGACGCGGTGGACGGGGTGGAGCAGATCATCGCCGAGCACCGGCTCAAGCCGGTCGCCGTGCTACTCACCCATGGCCACATCGACCACATCTGGAGCGTCGTCCCGGTCTGCGGAGCGCACGACGTACCCGCCTACATCCATCCCGCGGACCGCGCGTTGCTCACCGACCCCGCCCGCGGCCTGGGGACCGCCGGCCTGGCGATGCTGGGCAGCCTGACGTTCAGCGAGCCGTCCGACGTACGCGAACTCGGCGCCGACCCCGTCATCACGATCGCCGGGCTGGACTTCACGGTCGACCTGACGCCGGGGCACACGCCGGGCTCGGTGACCTTCCGGCTGGGAGACGCCGCCCTGCTGGCCGGCGACCTCCTGTTTGCCGGGTCGATCGGCCGGACCGATCTGCCGGGGGGCGACCACGAGGCGATGATGGCCTCGCTGGCGCGGGTCATCCTGCCGATGCCCGACGAGCTCGCCGTACTGCCGGGGCATGGACCGGCTACCACGATCGGCGCGGAGCGCGCCAGCAACCCCTACCTGCGGGAAGCCGCGGCGGCGCACCCCACGTTGGTCGCGCCGAGGAGGGGGCTGTAGATGTCGGAGCAACTGCAAGCCCCGAAGGGTGTCGCGGAGTACGTGCCGCCGCGCGCTGACCTGTTCCTCGTCGTCCGCGACGGCTTGGCGGCGCCAGCTCGTGCAGCAGGCTACGCGTACGTCGAGACGCCGGTCTTCGAGCACACCGAGCTGTACTCGCGCGGCGTCGGCGAGTCGACCGACATCGTCTCGAAGGAGATGTACACGTTCCTCGACCGCGGTGACCGGTCACTGACGTTGCGCCCGGAGGGCACCGCCGGCGTACTGCGCGCCGCGCTCGAGCATGGCCTGCACCGCGGTCAGCTGCCGGTCAAACTCTGGTACGCCGGCGCCTACTTCCGTGCCGAAGCGCCGCAAGCCGGCCGCTACCGGCAGTTCTTCCAGGTCGGTGTCGAAGCACTCGGCAGTGATGACCCGATGGTCGACGCCGAGGTCATCACGATCGCCTGGGACGCCTACGCCGCGCTCGGCCTGCGCGACCTGCGGCTCGACCTCAACTCGCTGGGCTGCCGCGAGTGCCGTCCGGCGTACCGCGAGGCATTGCAGTCGTTTCTGCGCCGGCTCGATCTCGATGAGGAGACCAAGCGGCGGATCGAGATCAACCCACTGCGCGTCCTCGACGACAAGCGGCCGGAAGTGCAGTCGCTTGTCTTCGCCGCACCGCTGCTCGTCGACCACCTGTGCGCGGCGTGCAAGAGCCACCACGATGCGGTGCGGCTGTTGCTCGCTGACGCCGGAGTGCCGTGGACCGACGCGCCGCGACTCGTGCGTGGGCTCGACTACTACATGCGCACCACGTTCGAGTTCGTGCACGGCGGCCTCGGTGCGCAGTCGGCGATCGGTGGCGGGGGCCGGTACGACGGCTTGTCCGAGACGATCGGCGGACCGCCGCTCCCCGGTATTGGCTTCGGCCTCGGCGTCGATCGGACGATGCTCGCGCTCGACGCCGAGGCGGTCGACGTCCCGCTGGCGCAGCGGGTGTCCGTGTACGGCGTACCGCTCGGCGATGCCGCCGCACGCGAGGTCTACCGGCTCGTTGTCGCGCTGCGCCGCGCGGGAATCGCCGCCGACATGGCGTTTGGCGGCAAGGGCTTGAAGGGCGCGATGAAGGGCGCCGATCGATCGGGTGCGTCGTTCGCGCTGGTCCTCGGCGAGCGCGATCTCGAATCGGGATCGGCGCAGCTCAAGGACTTGCGCACCGGCGAGCAGGTCGCCGTACCGCTGGCAGATGTCGTAAAGACCATCGAGGAGAAGCTGCTGTGATCCGCACTCACGAGGCCGGATCACTCCGCGCGAACAACAGCGGAACGACCGTGACGCTGGCCGGCTGGGTCGCTGCCCGGCGTGACCACGGCGGTGTCGTCTTCATCGACCTGCGTGATGGCTCGGGTGTCGTGCAGGTCGTGTTCCGCGAAGGTGAGCCGGCGCAGACGGCACACGATCTGCGCGCCGAGTACTGCGTGCGCGTCACCGGGACCGTCGGTGTGCGGCCCGCCGGCAACGCCAATCCCGAGCTCGCGACCGGCGACATCGAGATCACTGCGGTCGAACTCGACGTGCTGTCCGCCTCGGCGCCGCTGCCGTTCCAGCTGGACCAAACCGACATCGACGAGACGGTACGGCTGCGCTACCGATACCTCGATCTGCGACGCACCAGCTCGGCCAAGGCGCTGCGCACGCGGTCGCTGATCACCCGGTCGATCCGGCGGGTCATGGACGAGCGCGACTTCCTCGACATCGAGACGCCGACGCTGACTCGGTCGACCCCAGAGGGTGCTCGCGACTTCCTGGTGCCGGTTCGTTTGCAGCCGGGGCACTGGTACGCGCTGCCGCAGTCGCCACAGCTGTTCAAGCAGTTGCTGATGGTCGCCGGCATGGAGCGCTACTACCAGATCGCCCGCTGCTACCGCGACGAGGACTTCCGCGCCGACCGGCAGCCGGAGTTCACCCAGCTCGACATCGAGATGTCCTTCCCCGACGAGGAGGACATCTACGAACTGACCGAGGCGTTGTTCGCGCGGATCTGGAGCGAGGTGGTGGGCGTCGACATTCCGACGCCCTTCCCGCGGATGACGTACGACGACGCGTTGCGCAGGTACGGCGTCGACCGGCCGGACGTGCGCTTCGGTCTCGAAGTCGTGGACGTGACTGACTATTTTGCTTCCACACCGTTCCGTGTGTTTCAGGCCGAGCACGTCGGTGCGGTGGTGATGCCGGGTGGCGCGGCGCAGCCGCGCAAGGTCTTCGACCAGTGGCAGGACTGGGCCAAGCAGCGCGGCGCGCGCGGTCTCGCGTACGTCACGTTCCTTGATGACGGCACCCTCGGCGGGACCGTCGCGAAAAACCTGTCGGACGCCGAGCGTGCCGGCCTGCGCGAAGCAGTCGGCGCGGACATCGGCGACTGCGCCTTCTTCGCTGCTGGGCCGCGCGTCGAGGCGCTCTCGTTGCTCGGCGCCGCCCGGCTCGAGGTCGGCCGGCGGCTCGGCCTGATGGACGACGCACGCTGGGAGTTCCTCTGGGTCACCGACTTTCCGATGTTCGAGCCGACCGGTTCCGCCGACGGCGGCGACGCGGGCTGGACGGCGGTGCACCACCCGTTCACCGCGCCCGCGTTGTCTCACGTCGACACCTTCGACAAGGAGCCGGCCGACGTACCGGCGCGTGCGTACGACGTCATCCTCAACGGCACGGAGCTCGGCGGGGGGTCAATCCGAATCCACTCGTCCGACGTACAGCGCCGGGTCTTCGACGTCATCGGGCTGACCGAGGAGCAGGCAAGCGAGCAGTTCGGCTTCCTACTGGAGGCGTTCTCCTACGGTCCGCCGCCGCACGGCGGCATCGCTTTCGGGCTCGACCGGATCGCCGCGGTGATCACCGGCTCCGACTCGATCCGCGAGGTCATCGCGTTCCCGAAGACATCGTCCGGCGGCGACCCGCTGACCGGCGCGCCGACGCCGATCACCGCGCAGCAGCGCAAGGAAGCCGGCGTCGACTACACGTTCGAGTAGGGAGCACTGGATGCGTGAGGTCGCCGAGCCGGCGTACATCCTGGACGAACGCACGATGCTCGAGAACTGGCTCGACTACCACCGGGCGACGCTCGCGTGGAAGTGCGAGGCGTTGACGCCCGAGCAGTTGTGCGAGCGGTCCGTTCCGCCGGCGAGCATGTCGCTCGCCGGCCTCGTGCGGCACCTGGCGGAGGTCGAGCGCGGCTGGTTCCGGCGGACGCTGGGGGGCGAGGATGCGCCGGCCATCTACTACTCCGACGAGCCCGGTGGCGACCCCGACGGTGACTTCAACGGCGCATCGCCGGACACCGTGCTCGCCGACATCGCGCTCTGGCGGGCGGAGATCGACCTGGCTCGCGCGCAGGCGGCTGCCCATCCGTCGCTCGACGACACCGGTCGCAAGCGGACCGGCGAGGAAGTGTCACTGCGCTGGATCTACGTGCACATGATCGAGGAGTACGCACGGCACAACGGCCACGCCGACTTCCTGCGGGAGCGCATCGACGGTGCGGTGGGCGACTGACAAACCCGCGAAACGTGGATACCCAGCCATGCGCGTACGCCGCACCGTTGGGTATGAACGCTGGGCCGTGAGGAGTCAGCTGGCGGGCGCTAACACGCCGGCGACGTAGCGGTGGTCGTCGCGGAAGCCGAGCTTGTCGTACAGCGCCGTTGCTGTGGTGTTGCTGCTGTACTGCCAGAGCGCCGCGATCCCGAACTCGTCGAGCAGCGCGTGGGTCATCCACGCCGTCATCGCGAGGCCGACGCCGGTACGCCGCAGCCGCACGTCGCTGACGACGGAGGCCATGAAGCCGACGTCGGTCTCCGTGCAGTCCGCCGCCGCAGCGATCAACGTCCCCGATTTGTCGCGGATGCCGGCCCAGCGCTGGGCGTGCCGATTGCCCGGCCGCGCCGAGGCGTCCGGAAAGCTCGACGCGAGCAAGGCCTCGACCTCGTCGTGTTCTCCGGCATCGAGCCACCGCCCGTCGTACGCCGGCGGCGGTGGCGGCGTGGACGTCCAGCGGAATCGCCACGGCGAATCGGGCGTGAAGAGGGCGTCGAGCAGGTCCACTCCGTCTTCCGGTACGGCGACGTAATCCGACGGCAGCGCGCCGGCGGCCCGCAGCAGCGCGGCCGAACGGACGGGATCGCCGACGAGTTGGATGCCGGTGCCGTCCCAGTAGTCATAGGCGAACAGCACGGTGGCGGCATCCGCCAATAGCGGCCCGTCGGCCAGCACGTGCGGAAGCAGGTGCCGAACGAGCGGGTCACCACCTGATGCGTCGACCAGCTCGCGGGGATTGTGCAGGCGCTCCACCGGCAAAGAGTAGTTGACGACGTTGACGCTCCGGGTGATCCGTCGTACCGTCGGCATTGACTACATTGACGGAGTAAGAGGCAACCCGTGATTCGCACGCTGAACTCACCCGCGGAACTGATGCGTCGCGTGGCGGCCCGCGCCACCGCCGATCCCGACTCCGTACTCCCGGTGCTACGCATGCTGGTCGGGGAAGACGAGCCGGAGGACGTCGACGAAGTCGTCGTCGCCGCCGCCGAGGTGGTCAACGCTCGCCGGCTGGCCAAGGCGCGGCGGACGTTCATGGCCGGGTCGCTCACCAGTGAGCAGGTGGGCGAGCAGATCGGCGGCGCCAGCCGGCAGGCGGTGGCGGCTCGGCGTGCGCGCGGTGGGCTGCTGGGCAGCACCGTCGGCACGACGGCGTACCACCCGCGGTGGCAGTTCACCGCAGAGGGTGTCGTGCCCGGGCTGGGCCGGGTGCTCGACGCGCTGCGGGAGATCCGAGCGAGCCCGCTGTCAGCGGACGCGTTGATGCGGACCGCGCACGCCGACCTCGCCGGTCGCTCGCTGGCCGACCTGCTCGCTGGCGGCGAGGTCGATGCCGTCGTGTCGCGGATCCTCGACACCGGCGGTGGGTTGTAGCCGTCAGGGCCACAGATCTCCCGGATCGTCGCCCGCTCGGACTTCGGCTGCGCATCGTCGATGCGGCGTGGTGGCGCATCGACGCTGCCGCGCCGGCCGACTGGGGCTGGGAGCCCTTTCCCTCTCCGCGACACCGGTTCGACTCGGCGGCCGGTCTGTTCCGGGTCCGGTACGCCGCCAGGACCGAACGCGCGGCGTTCCGCGAACGATTCGCCGACGAGGGCCGGCGCATTTCGGCGGCACACCAAAGCGATCACCTCGTCGAGATCACCGGTCGACTGCGCGTGCTCGATCTGCGCAACGAGCACACCCTCGACGCGCTACGGCTCGACGACGAGGTCAACGTCGGCCGCGACCCCCGCGTCCTCACGACGGCGCAACAGCTGGCCGACCGGCTTGTCGGCTGGTACGGCGACAGCCTGCACGGCCTGCTCTATCGCTCGCGCACCACGCCCTCGGCGTCGCCGAACCTGGCGTTCTTCGGCAGCGCACCGACGACGCTCGTCGACCGGGGGCCGCTGTCCCGGCGTACGGCAACGCTGGCCCGGCTTATCCTGCGCGACCGCTTCGCCGTGGAGTTCCCGCTGCGCTGACCCGTCGGCGTACCCCCGACGTTGGACCTGTCGGGTGTGCCGACCCGGCGCCGCGACCGATCCTGGCAGTCAATTGACCGATAGCGTTGATCATCAAGCGCGGTTGAGCGTCGCGATTTCACGGTCAGAAGTCATTTCG
>JBDSAK010000098.1:0-11611 GCA_039922195.1 Mycobacteriales bacterium | reverse complement strand
GTCGAGTTCGTGCACCCCGTCATCGTCGGCAAGCGCGCATTACCGGCCTTGTCATTGGTGAGCGACGCGGCAACGCTGATGGGCGTCGCAGCGCGGACCGGTATCGACGGCGTCTACGCGCACCAGGTCACTGTGCTGGGTCGCCCCGACGACATCGCGTTAGGTGTGTCGGGCGACGGCAGCTGCGCGAATGTCCGCGCCGGCCTGCGTGCGGCGCGCGACGCCGGCCTGCTCACCGTCGCGCTCGTCGGCGGCAGCGGCGGCGAGATCCGCGCCAACCGCGAGGCCGACCACTGCCTCGTCATCCGCAGCGACGATCCGCTGGTGGTGAAGGAGGGCCACGTCACGGCGTACCACCTGCTGTGGGAGCTCGTGCACGTCTTCTTCGACTCGCCCACCAGCACCGCCGCCTCGGCCGGCGGCGTCGAGTCGCTCTACCCGTTCCTGTACGGCGGCGGCACCGATGCCCAGTCGGTGCTCGACGTCACCGCCGAATCCGTTCGGCAGAAGATCGACGAGATCGTGGCGCTGCGAAGCGACGTCGGTGCTGCGCAAGGGCCGGCGCTCGCCACCTGCGCGGCAGCGCTCGCGGGCTCGTTCCGACAGAACGGCACGCTGCTTGCATTCGGCAACGGCGGTAGCAGCACCGACGCGCAGGACCTCGTACACACGTTCATCGACCCGCCGCCGCCGGCCGAGCCACTGCCTGCCCTGTGCCTGACCAACGACGTCGCCGTGCTCACCGCGCTGTCGAACGACGTGGGCTTCGACGTCGTATTTGCCCGGCAGGTCAAGGCTTTCGGCCGGCCGGGCGACATCGCGGTCGCAATCTCGACCAGCGGCGGCTCGCCCAACGTGTTGGCGGCGATCGACGCGGCCAAAGCGTCCGGGCTGGTCACCGTCGGGCTGGCCGGCTACGGCGGCGGCAAGATGGCCGAGGTCGCGACTCTTGACCACCTGTTCGCCGTACCGTCGTCGTCGGTGCATCGCGTGCAGGAGGTGCAGACCACGCTCTATCACGTGCTCTGGGAAGCCACCCGCGCCGCACTCGCCAACTGACGACCGCTCCTCGACAGTGGAGCGCCGGCTGACGCCATGATCGTGGCGACCAGGGCACCGTCACAATGAAGTTGGGGTGTCAGGCGCCGCCCTTCTCTCCCTTCGGTACGCCGGGAGTGTGCGTGCCCGTGTCATCACCCTCGTTGGACGGTGCATCATCGGGCGCGTCCATCGCGGGTTGCTCGTCGGCCGGTGTCGTCGTGGCCCCGCCGGGCGTATCCGCCGGCTTGGGTGCCTTGAACTCGTCGTCCTCGACCGCAGCGGTCGCGCCACCGACGCGTACGCCGTCCTGCATCGACCCCGTGGTCGACTCGTCCATCGACTCCTTGCGGCCGTCATACGGCGGTACGACGCCGCCCGGCACTTCCTCGCCACCGTTGCCGGTGATCCCTGGCTTGGTCATAGCTGTCTCCTCGATTGCTGCTGATGCCGCTAGTCGCCTGTGGGCATCTTGTCCATGTCCGGCTCCGCGGTGTCCTGCTCGTCGACAGACGAGTCGTCATCCGAGTGCGGGTCGCCCGCGGGCCGATTGGCCGGCCCCGATCCGGGTGGACCCCCCTCGTCGCGGGAACCCATCGCTCCACGTTCGCTCTGCGGCTCTTCTTCCAGGTGCGGGCTCTCGTCGGTCTCCGACATGGCCGTTCTCCTTCCGGTTGTGATGCTGCGTCAGCAGATGCGCGGCAGCGGGTCGCCGACGAGCATGTCGATCAGCCGGTGGCCACCGAACGCCGTCCGGCCGAGCACTCGCCCCGGCGGCTCGTCGCGCACCTCGCCGACGATCGCCGCGTCGCGGCCAGCAGGCAAGGCGCGCATCGCGGCCAGTGCCGCGTCGGCGTGCTCGGGCGCGACGAACGCCACGAGCTTGCCCTCGTTGGCCACATACAGCGGGTCGATGCCGAGGATCTCGCCGGCACCGATCACCTCCGGCCGCACCGGCACCCGGCTCTCCTCGAGGACGACTCCGACCTCCGCGGCTAGGGCGATTTCGTTGAGCACGGTCGCCACCCCGCCGCGCGTCGCGTCGCGCATGCAATGCAGACCCACGCCGCAGACAGCGAGCAGTGCGGAAGCCAACGACCACAGGGGTTGCGTATCGCTGCGCACATCCGCCTCTATGTCGAGATTGCCGCGCGCGAGCATGATGGCGATTCCGTGGTCGCCCACCGTGCCGGACACCAGCACCTTGTCCCCCGGCCGCACCAGTGTCGGCGACAGCGCGACCCCCTCGGCTACGACACCGACACCGGTCGTGATGATGTACATGGAGTCGCACTTGCCTCGTTCGACCACCTTGGTGTCGCCGGTGATGACGTGTACGTCGGCGATGCGGGCGGCTTCTGCCATCGCCGTGATCTCGCCTTCCAGCAGCGCAGTGTCGAGACCCTCTTCGAGGATCAGTGCGGCCGACAGTGCGACCGGGCGCGCTCCGGACACAGCAAGGTCGTTGACCGTGCCGTTGACAGCGAGTTCGCCGATCGACCCGCCGGGGAAACGAATCGGGTGCACGACGTAGGCATCGGTTGTCAGGGCGAGTCGCGATGTGCCGACCATGAGCAGGCCGGCGTCGGAGAGCGCCTCGAGTGCGGGATTTGCCAGCAGCGGTACGACGAGTCCCTCGACCAGCGCGCGGCTCGCCTTCCCACCGGCGCCGTGCGCCATCGTGATGCGTTCGTCGCGCAGCCGCTGCGGCCGCCGACGCATCTCCTCGATGCGCAGGCCCACCTCGGTCTCGCTGATGGCCTTCGTCATCGCAACACCGTCATCACAACACCGTCATCGCAACACCTCGAGGGTGAGTCGCTGCTTCGCGTACTGCCCGTAGTTGTAGTACGCCGCGCAGGCGCCCTCCGACGAGACCATGCAGGTGCCGATCGGTGTCTCCGGCGTGCAGGCAGTGCCGAATACCTTGCATTCCCAGGGCTTGAGCACTCCCTTGAGTACCTCACCGCACTGGCAGGCCTTCGGATCGGCGACCCGAACACCGGGCAGTTCGTAGCGCAGCTCCGCATCGAAGTGTGCGTACTTCGGCGAGAGCTGCAGGGCCGAGTGCGCGATCGACCCGAGGCCGCGCCATTCGAAGAAGGGCCGCAGGGCGAACACGTCGGCAAGCACCTTGAGCGCGACCGGATTGCCGTCGTACGCGACCACTCGGCCGTACTGGTTCTCGACTTCAGCCCGGCCCTCGGCCAGCTGCTTCATGATCATGTAGATCGACTGCAGCAGGTCCAGCGGCTCGAACCCCGCGCACACCAGCGGCATGCCGAAGTCACGCGGAATCCATTCGTACGGCCGGCAGCCGATGACCGTCGACACGTGGCCAGGCCCGATGAACGCGTCGAGGCGCAGATCCGGAGAGTCCAGAATCGCCTTGATCGCGGGGATGATCGTCACGTGGTTGCAGAACACCGAGAAGTTGTCGATGCCCTCTGCAGCGGCCCGCAGGACAGTCAGCGCGGTGGACGGCGCAGTGGTCTCGAAGCCGATCGCGTAGAACACGACCTGGCGATCGGGATTCTGCCGGGCTATCCGCAGCGCGTCGAGCGGTGAATAGACCATCCGGATGTCGGCGCCGCGCGCGTTCGCCTCGAGGAACGAGCCTCGACCACCCGGCACGCGCATCATGTCGCCGAAGCAGGTGAGGATGACTCCGGGCCGTTCGGCGATCGCGATGCCGTCGTCGACGCGGCCCATCGGGATGACACAGACCGGGCAACCGGGGCCGTGCACCAACTCGATGTTCTCCGGCAGATGGTCCTGCACGCCGTACCGATAGATGGTGTGCGTGTGCCCGCCGCAGACCTCCATCACCTTGTAGTGCCGGCCGGCTTCGCACAGCGCCGTGATCTCGCGGCCGAGCACGAGCGCCAACTCAGGATCACGGAACTCGTCGACGAAGCGCATCGATCTAACCTCCTACCGGTACGGCGGACAGCCGCTCGATCGCGACGCCGGCGTGCACGAGCAGGCGGTCGCCCGCGTGCACATCGCCGACCAGCTCGGTGGCCACCAGCTCTTCGCGGCCCTGCTCGTCGCGGCAGGTGGCGTCGGCACCGACGACCGAGACGACCGTCAGCGAGACCGCGACGTCGCCGCAGGTGATGCAGCCTGGTTCGGCGCTGCAGCTCGACCCGAGCGTGCCGCCGACGAACTGGTCGGCAAAGAATCGGTCGCCGGTCATTCGATGCTCGATTCGGCGACGGCCTGCAACTCTTCGGTGAAGGTCGCCCCCATCATCTCCAGCATCGACAGCGCCTCAGCCGCCTCCTTCTCATCCACCTTCGACATGGCAAACCCCACGTGGATGAGCACGTAGTCGCCGACGTTGAGCTCGACATCCTCCATCAGCCCGATGTTGATCTTCCGCTTCACGCCGACGACGTCGACAAGCGCTAGTTGGTCGTTGTTGCCGGGCAGGAACTCCACCAGCTGGCCGGGGATCGCAAGGCACACGGCTTAGACACCTCCGGCATGAGTGTGGGCGGGCACGAGCTCTCCGGCGGCGTCAGCGCGGCCGCTGGTGTCGACGTACTCGATCCATTCGAGGATGACCTCGTCGCCACCTTCGACAGCGACATCGAGCGACCCGCACGACGGGCAGGCCGGCGACGGATCGGACGCCGTGAAGTCGGTGCGGCAATCCATGCAATGACCGTGCACCGGGACCACCACCAGCTCAGTCGTCGCGCCCTCGGCCGGACCGCCGACGGCAGCCAGCTGGAAGGACTGCTCGAAGGCGCCGGCCACGACGCGATGAATCGCGCCGATGCGCACACCGACACGGGCCACCGCCCGGCCGGCAGCGCGGCGCTGCACGGCTTCGAGGACGCCCTCGCAATAGCTCATCTCGTGCACCGGAGTTCGCCCTCTACATCGATCGCATGCGCAGGTATCGGCGGAGGTCGGGGATGGAGCGGACCCCGATCGCAACGCCGAGGAGGGCGACGACGCCGGCCACGCCGGCGGTGATCATGCCGAGTGTTTTCATGGGGTCCTCTCACTGTCCGGAGCGGACGCGCGGGCGCGCTCCGCTTTCTGCGGCTGACGAACTGCGCTGGCACGGAGGTGCCGGTCGATGACGTCGTGGACGAGCTCTAGTGCAGCGCCGACCGCCGCCGCGACGGCCGGGGTGAGGCCCATGCCCTCACCGACGTCAGCGGGCTGGCAGCCGATCACGAACGTCGGCGGGAGTGCCCCGCCGAGCTGCCCGATACTCGCGAGGACAGCGACCGGGGCCATGCCGTGCGCGTCGAACTCACCGGCGCCGAGGTCGTCGGGTCCGACTTCGATGACCGACAGATCGCCTGGCGCACCGTGGCCAGGAACGGCATCGACGATGATCAGCGCGTCGTAGCCGTCGAGCAGGTCGTAAGCCAGATGCATGCCTCTGATGCCGTAGTCGACAGCACGGACCCGGTCCGGCAAGGGCCCGCGGGCGAGCTGCCGGACGACCTCGCTGCCGAAACCGTCGTCGGACAGGAAGATGTTGCCGATGCCGGCCACGAGTACGCCGTTCATCGCATCTCCTCCCCTGAGGAGACAGATTGCTCGGCGGACAACGGCTCGATCTCTTCCGGCCCGAAGTAGTAGAAGCGCCCGGTCGCGCCGTACAGGTCACTGGCTGGGTCGTCCTCGAGCGTGACCGCCACATGAGTGCCGCCGTCGACGTCGAAGTACACCCGCGCGACGACCGCGGCGCGACCCGCGAGGAAGAAGTCCTGCGCGTCGGCGCGGCGTGACGGTCGCAGGATCACTCGTGATCCCTTGCTGACCGGAACACCACCAACGAGTACGGCGTCCTGTTCCGGTTCGGCGCGCGCATCCTCGGCGGCGTCCCACCACGGCACCTCACCGAACGTGGCCGTGCGGTCCACGGCCGCCCGATCGCCGGACACCAGGTCGACGTACACCGGCACGTCCTCGTCCGTCGCCGAGCGGCGCGCCCCGTGCAGCAGGTCCAGCGCCTCGTCCGTCATGGCGTCGCAGCGGTCGAGAATCGCCGCGGCGCGCGGGTCGGTGCCGCGTGCCTCGGCCTTTTCGGTGTCGGTCATCGTGATGATCCGCAGCGTCAGGATCTCGTCGATCTCGGTCGCGTCGAACAGGTCGCCCGCGCTTTCCGGCGCGATGCTCGGGTGGTCGCCGAGGATGATCGGCGACACGAGCACGGCGTCCCGGCCGCCGTCTTCGGCGACGAGCACGGGCCAGCACCGCTCCTGTCGGCAGGACGCCGCGTCCGCCGCGGCCCAGTCCGGCCCGTCGAGGAGCGACACGAAGCCGCCGCCGGGAACCGTCAGCAGCAGATGCGTGCCGACGAACGAGTAGCGAGCGGCGACGTCCCGATCGGTCCAGCCAGTCGCTCCGCCGGCCGACCATCTGGTGTCGTTGTCGACCCTGATGGCGAGGATCCGCAGCCGGGGGTCCTGCGCCGCTCGGGGCGTGACCGTCACCGAACCGTGCAGCGCCCATCGGGTGCGCACCAGCCGACCGACCAGCCGCCCGCGCTCCCGCAGCTCCTCGACCTGCTCCCCCTGCGGCATGCCGACCTCGAAGGTCCCCGTGTCATCCATGGGGACGGCCAGGAGCTGGATCTCCCGGGGCACGGCCTCGTGGAACGGGATCCACCGGGTGCCCGCCACCCACAGTTCGTCGACCGCCTCCCAACTGCCGTCCTCGGCCGGTCGTTCGACGACCCGCGACTGCACCTGCAGGAAGCGCAGGTGTACGTCGAGCCGCGCGCGGTCGTGCACCTCGACCAACACCTCGGCCGACATCGACGTCGGCTCCCCGACGCCCGCGTCGGCCGCGCCGATCGGGCCGAGGACGCCGAATTGCCAGCGCACCTGGTTCTTCGCCGACGACGCGCGGTAGGGGTAGAGCAGGTAGCCCTCGTAGAGGACGGCGTCCGCCACTTGGCGGGCGGCGACGAGGCTCCCCGGGGATGGCGTCACCGCGACGACACCTGCTCGGGTAGCAGCTCATCAAAGGTCTGCTCCCAGGACGTCAGCCCGCGGGCCGACCGGTACAGCAGGAGTGAGTCGATCGTCGCGCGGTCGAGCCTGATCCAGCCGCCGCCCGGGAAATAGTGATCCATCAGCTCGCGCCAGCAACTCACCGGCAGTCGGCAGGGCGCTTCCAGCGACCACGAGAGCTGCTCGACGGCGAAGCCCGTCGCTCCCCTGGTGAACGCTGTGCCGCTGAACAGCAGGACGAGCGGTACGTCGCCGCCGCGCAACGCGTGCAGGTACTTCGTGGCGGCGATGTCGAAGTCGTACGTACAGGCGATCGGCAGGTCGAACTCCGCGGTGCCCGAAAACCCTTGCACCATCGCGGTCGTGTGCGTCCACAGGAACGGCTTCAACGTCGAGTCGTACCGCTCCGAGCCGCCGAACAGATCGGTCAGACCCGCCTGCTCCGCGGCGTCGTACGGCCGGCGCTGCGGCTCGATCCGCAATTGGCAACGCAGCGCGATCGCATGCACGACCTCGCCGCTGCTTTCCGTGACCCGCAGCCGGAACAGCAGATGCGGGGACGCCGCATGCTGCTGCGGCCGGACGTCGAGCACCTCGAACGACAACTCGGTCACGACGCACCTGCCGGCTTGCTCTTGGCGCGCACCTGGTCGAAGAATTCGGCGAGCCGGCGCCGGACGTCCTGCCCCCCGTCGAAACCGCGCCACAGCTGGCGCAGGTGGCCGACCAACTCGTAACACACGTCGATCGGCACGAGGAACGCCTCGACCCGCTGGTCCGCGGTGTGCACGAGCAACGCCTCGACATCGGGCCGCAACGTCCCCAAGCCCGGTGCCGCTGCGACGACGCGATCCCACGCCTCGAGCGACAACTCGGACTCGGTCGCGCCGGCCGGACCCGGATAGAAAGCAACGACGCGCTCGAGCGCACTGTTGCGGAACAAGAAGGCCGTTCCCACCGGAAGGTCGAGCTCGTCCCACACCGGCAGCGCGAGGGCGTCGAACGAGAGAAACCGGTCGGGCACGGCGCGGTAGGCCAGCGTCGCATCGTCGTGCGTGAACAACAGGTAGCAGGCGCGGCACGTGCACAGCAGCGACCGGCTGCCGACGTTGACGACGTGTTGATGCGTGTCGGCCACCGGAGCACCGCACATCTCGCAGCGCTCGTACGGCGACGGCGACGGGCGGCCGGCCCGTATTCGGGACAGGACGGACAGCCCCCCCGCCGCACCCCCCATGGGCTCAGTCATGCCGGTACCGGCGCCCGCACAGCCACTTCGACGACTCCGCCGCGCTCCAGCAGCGGTACCGGCTCCAGGTGGCGGCTCTCGTCATCGAGGTCGATGCCCGCCCGGCGTACGTCGAAATGCGCCCCGCATTCGCGGCAGGTCAACACGCCACTGCCCGGGTTGGCCGGCGACCGTTGCAGCACCGCACCGGCGAACGCCGATCCGCAACCGGCGCAGGCGTCGCGATAGGCGTAGACCCCCGACAGCAGCCGGCAGATCACCACGTCGAGACCCGCGGCGGTCATCCGGTGCACGCCACCGACCGCGATGTCCTCGACCCGGCCCGCGGTGGCCCACTGCACGCCACCGGCCGGCGGTCCGCCACCCTGATCCGCAGCGCGCAGCCTCGACGTGAGCTGCTCCACCGGGATGACGCCCGTCGACGGGGCCGCCTCAGCCACCTCGATCGCGGTGACCTCCGGCGCCGCCGCCCTGATCGCTTCCTCGACCGCGAGCTCGAGGGTCACTGCCGAGGAGGCACAACCGTCACAGCTGCCGAGCAGCTGCAGGTGCACCACGCCCTCGTCGGTGACTTCGAGCAGCCGCACGTCACCGCCGTGCGAGCCGAGGTAGGGCCGCACACTGTCGAGCGCGCGCTGCACGCGTTCGTCGACGCCGTACGGATGCAGGCCGTGCACGAGCAATAGGCTGGCCACGAGATCGTCGCCGGCGAGCGCTTCCAGCACGTCGTCGTCGAGCTTGCCGGCGTCGTACATCACCTCGAGCACGCGCTCGAGGCCGGCGCCGTACAACTCGACGACCAGCCGGACCAGCTCTTCTGCTCGCTCGTGTGCCACCGGCCCGGCCGCGGCACTCGCCTCCAACAGTCGCTCGATGCGCTCACCCGTCGCCGCGGGGTCAGGGGGCGACTCGATCACTCCTCTCCACCGACGGCCGCCGTCGGGGAGTGCACCTTCTTCAGCGTCTTGCCCTCACCCAGGTACATGTGTACGCCGCACGGCAGGCACGGATCGAAGCTGCGGACCGTGCGCATGATGTCAATTCCCTTGAAGTGCTCGCGGTCGTTCTCCTCGAACAACGGCTGGTCCTGCACCGCATCTTCATACGGGCCAGGGGTTCCGTAGGAGTCGCGCGGGTTGGCGTTCCACGGCGTCGGCGGGTACGGGTGGTAGTTGGCGATCTTGCCTTCCTTGATCACCATGTGGTGCGAGAGGACGCCGCGAACCGCTTCGGTGAAACCGCAACCGATCGCCTCATCCGGCACGTCGAACGTCTCCCAGGTCTTGGTGCGGCCGGCCCGGATCTCCTCGAGTGCCTTCTCCGCAAAGTGCAGTGCGCACGCGGCTGCATAGGCCTGGAAGTAGCTGCGCGCCCGGTTGCGCTCGAGGGTGTTGGACCACTGCGGGACCTTCCACTCGAACGACACCGGGCCTTTGAGCGCGGTCTTGGGCAGGTTGATCTGCACACTGGTGCCGGTCGCCTTCACGTAGCCGATGTCGACCAGGCCGGCCAGCGCGGTGGACCACAGCCGGGCGAGCGGGCCGCCGCCGGTGTCGAGCGCGAGGTAGTCCTTGCCGTCGTACCAGCGGGGCGACATGACCCAGCTGTACTTGTCGTCGAGGTCGCGCTTCTGCGGCTTGGGGTTGGTGTGCTGGTTCCACGGGTGCCGGCGGTCGACGGGATTACCGAGCGGGTCCTTCGTGACGAACATCTCCTGGTCGGTCCAGTCGTTGTAGTAGGAGCTGCCGAGCAGGATGCGGATGCCGAGGTTGATGTCGACCAGGCTGGTCGTCACGAGCTTGCCGTCGACCACAACGCCCGGCGTCACGAACATCTTGCGGCCCCACTGCTCCATGTCCTTGTACTCGAAGTTGCAGTACTCCGGGTCCTGGAACGAGCCCCAGCAGCCGAGCAGGGTCCGCCGCAACCCGACCTTCTCGTAGCCGGGCAGCGCGTCGTAGAAGAAGTCGAAGAGGTCGTCGTGCATCGGCACGACCTTCTTCATGAACTCGACGTAGCGCATCAGTCGGGTGATGTAGTCGGTCATCAGCTGGATCGTCGCGACGGTCCCCACACCGCCGGGGTACAACGTTGATGGGTGGACGTGCCTGCCCTCCATCAGGCAGAACATTTCCCGGGTCCAGCGGCTGACCTGCAGCGCCTCGCGATAGAACTCGCCGGTGAACGGGTTGAGCGCGCGCATGATGTCGGCGATGGTCTTGTAGCCGTGGGCGTCCTCGTGCGCGCAGCGGGTGTTCTCCGCCTTCGCCAGTACGCCGGGATTGGTTTCCTTGACCATGCGCTCGCAGTAGTCAACGCCCACCAGGTTCTCCTGGAAGATGTTGTGGTCGAACATGTACTCGGCCGCCTCGCCGAGGTTGACGATCCACTCGCCGAGGTTCGGCGGCTTCACGCCGTACGCCATGTTCTGCGCATAGCACGAGCAGGTCGCGTGGTTGTCGCCGCAGATCCCACAGATACGGCTGGTGATGAAGTGCGCGTCGCGCGGGTCCTTGCCCTTCATGAAGATGCTGTAGCCGCGGAAGATCGACGACGTGCTGTGGCACTCGGCGACCGTCATGTTGGCGAAGTCGATCTTCGTGTAGATGCCGAGGCTGCCGACGATCCGGGTGATCGGATCCCAGGCCATCTCGACCAGGCCTTTGTCGCGATCGCTCTTGCTCTGACGGTCGGGCAGGGTTGTCGTCATGCGCGGGGCTCCTCGGCCAGGGTCAGGGTGGATGAAGTCGGGCTGCCTACCAGGTGCGCTTTGCGCCGCTGAGCAACTCCCGGCCGGGCTTGCGCCACTTGGGTTCTTTGTCGAGCGTCGCGGTGGTCTTGGTGCGCAGCGCTGAGATGGTCTTGCCGTAGAGCCCGACCATCGTCGTCGAGAGCTTGCCGCCGGGCGGCTCGTCCATGAACGGCATGAACTTGTCGGGGAACCCGGGCATCGTGCAGCCGATACAGATGCCGCCGACGTTCGGGCAGCCGCCGACACCGTTGATCCAGCCGCGCTTGGGCACGTTGCACTTCACGACCGGCCCCCAGCAGCCGAGCTTGACGATGCACTTCGGCGAGCCGTATTCGGTGGCGAAGTCGCCCTGCTCGTAGTAGCCCGCCCGGTCGCACCCCTCGTGCACCGTCTTGCCGAACAACCACGTGGGGCGCAGCGCCTCGTCGAGCGGGATCATCGGCGCTTGGCCGGTGGCTTGGTACAGCAGGTAGGTGATGGTCTCCGACAGGTTGTCCCCCTGCACCGGGCACCCGGGGACGCAGACGATCGGCAGGCCGGCTTTGCTCTTCCAGTCCCAGCCGAGGTAGTCGGGCACGCCCATCG
>JBDSAK010000097.1:0-3266 GCA_039922195.1 Mycobacteriales bacterium | reverse complement strand
CCACGAACGACTGGCGCATCGGCTACGACCAGGAGTTCGACAACAACCTGAACCCGTTCGCGGCCCAGTTCACGTCGGACTACTTCGTCTTCACCGAGGTCTACGACCTGCTGCTCAACTTCAAGGTCGAGGACAACTCCCCCGATCTCGAGAACTCGCCCGCCCAGAGCTTCGAGTCCTCGCCGGACGGCAAGGTCTGGACGTACAAGCTCCGCCCCGGCATCAAGTGGGCCGACGGCCAGCCGTTCACGGCCGCCGACGTGATCTGGACGTTCCAGACGGTGATCGACACCGCCGAGGATCCGGGCAACGTGATGTCGGGCTACCTGCCGGCGGTCGACAAGCTCGAGAAGGTCGACGACCTCACGGTCAAGATCACCCTGCCCGAGCCGAACGTCCGGATGTCATCGCTGTACATCCCGATCCTCCCGAAGCACATCTGGGAGAAGGCTGATCTGAAGAAGATCAAGGACTTCGACCCGTTCACCGAGATCACCGACGCCACCACGGGCGAGAAGAAGAAGGCGATCATCGGCACCGGCCCGTTCATGCTCACGAAGCTCGATAAGAAGGGCACGACGATCCTCGAGCGCAACCCGTACTTCTACGGGCCCAAGGGCGAGATCGACCGCATGCTGATGGTCAAGTACGGCGAGAAGGATCCGCAGCTGCGCGATATCAAGCTGGGCAAGCTCGACGGGATCCTGAACGGCAGCCTCAAGTGGGCGACGGCCGAGGCGGCGAATAAGGACATCACCATCTGGTCCTACCCCAGCCCCGGCTTCTCCGAGATCGCCTTCAACTCGTGCACGGGGGCGGCCGAGTCGCTCTGCACCGGCGCCGGCAAGGACGTCAAGACGAAGGTCGTCCAGGATCTGGCGATCCGGCACGCGCTGTACTACGCGTTCAACCGGCCCGAGGTGCTCGCGACCGTCCTCCAGAACCAGGGCACCGTCGGCAACGGTCTGATCTCGCCGTACTTCGCTCGCTACTACAAGGACTGGTCGACCGACCCGGACGTGGGCTACCCGTACGACCCGGCCAAGGCGAAGCAGGTCCTCGCCGACGGTGGCTGGACCTGCCCGGCCGGCGGCATCTGCACCAAGGGCGGGACGAAGGCCGAGTTCGAGCTGCTCGTCCGCCAGAACAACCAGGATGATCAGAACGCCGCGCAGCGTTACGCCTCCGACGCCAAGGCGGTCGGGATCGACATGAAGATCGCGATCGTGTCCGAGGATCAGATCAACGAGCGCATCTACGCGACCAGCCCGACCGACAAGAACAAGTACGAGTCGACCTACGACGCCTTCTACTGGGGCTGGGGCGGCGACAACGACTCGCCGCACTTCAACTTCGACGTGCTCGTCTGCGGCTCGAGCTGGCAGGACTCGATGTACTGCAACCCGGCGTACGACAAGCTCGTCGCCGACGCGCTGAAGGAGCTCGACTTCGACAAGCGCCTTGCGCTGCTGCACGACGCGGAGAAGATCGCCCTGGCCGACGCGCCCTACCTGATCACCGACCACGACAACGTCGTCGCGGTGACCTACAACGACACGTGGACCGGCTACGTGCACCAGCCGTCCGGCAAGGGCGCGCCCTTCGGCTACTCGTGGGTGCAGCTGCAGGTGATCAAGAAGGCCGCCGCCAGCGGGGGCGGCTCCAACACCGGCCTCATCGTCGCCGTCGCCGGCGGCCTCGTCGCGCTGGTCGCAGTCGGCGCCGTCGTGATGCGCCGCCGCGACAAGGACGAACCGGTCGAGCTCGAGCAGGACTAGGCAATGTCGTGGCGACACGCCGGCACGCGAGCTCTCGTCGCGTTCGGGACGCTGGCGTTCGTCCTCGTCTTCAACTTCTTCCTGTTCCGCGCCGTCGGTGACCCGAAGAAGGATCTGATCCGGAGCCGCCTGTCGCCCGCCGCGCGACAGGCGGTGATCCGGGAGCGCGGGCTGGACAAGGACAAGCTGACCCAGTTCCGGATCTACGTCGAGCAAACCGTGCGGGGCGACCTCGGCACGTCCAACACCAGCCGCAAGGCCGTGCGGGACGAACTGATCGCGGCGCTGCCCAACACGCTGCTGCTGGTGGGCATCGCGACCGTCCTGTCGTCGTTCCTCGGCTCCTGGATGGGGGTGATCGCCGCGGGCAGGCGCGGCAGTACCACGGACACCTTGCTCACGCAGGGCAGCCTCGTGCTGTGGTCGATGCCGTTCTTCTTCATCGGCATCGTCGCGATCTGGCTGTTCGCCGTGAAGGTACAGATCTTCCCGACCGGGTTGAAGAGCACGCCGGGCGGCCCGACCAGCGGCATCGACTACTACTGGGACGTCTTCAAGCACCTGCTGCTGCCGGTCGGCACGCTCACCGCCAGCCTGCTCGCGCAGTACGCGGTGATCATGCGGACGACCCTCCTCGACGTGCTCGGCGAGGACTACATCACGACGGGCCGGGCGATCGGCCTCTCGCGACGGCGCGTGATGCGCCAGCACGCCGTCCCGAACGCGCTGCTGCCGGTCGTCACGCTGATCGCGCTCAACATCGGCGTCGTGCTGTCGGGCGCGTTCGTGATCGAGTCGATCTTCTCCTGGCCGGGCATCGGCGACCTGACCATCAACGCGATCGGCGACAAGGACTACCCGGTGCTGCAGGGCGCGTTCCTGCTGTCGTCCGCGGCCGTGATCATCGCGAACTTCGCCGCCGACATGGTGTACGGCTACATCGATCCGCGCGTGAAGGAGAGCTGATGGCGACCGAGGCGGGCACCGTTCGCCAGCACGGCGCCGGCGAGCGCGCGTGGCACGCGACGAAGAACGTCGCCGCCAAGACGTGGGCATCCAAGGCCGGCCGCGCCGGGCTCGGCATCCTGATCGTGTTCACCTTGATGGCGCTGACCGCCCCGTGGCTGGCACCCGAGGACCCGACGCGCGATTTCCACCCCGAGATCCTCGCCGGGCCGAGCTCCGAGCACTGGTTCGGCACCGACGGCAACGGCGCCGACGTCCTCTCCGGTTTCCTGCTCGGCTCGCGCATCTCGATCGCCGTCGGCTTCTCCGCCGCCGTCATCTCGGGCGTCATCGGCGCGATCGTCGGCATCGTGTCCGGCTACTACGGCGGCTGGGTCGACAAGACCCTCACGGCGATCGACGACTGGTTCCTCGTGATCCCGTTCCTGCCGTTCGCGATCGTCGTCGCCACCGCGCTCGGACGCGTCGCCGACGGGTGGCCCGGCGGCCGCGTGACGCTGCTGATCATCGTCATCGGAATCC
>JBDSAK010000096.1:0-5073 GCA_039922195.1 Mycobacteriales bacterium | reverse complement strand
TGACCGCCCTGGCGCACGGGTCGCGCGCGGACGGTGACGACCGGCCCATTGACGTGTTACGGGCGGACGCGCTGGCCGGGTTGATGGCCGGGCAGCTCGCCCAGCCGGGCTTGCCGACGCAGCAACGCGCCCGGCCGCGGGTCGGGGTGACGGTCGACAGCGCGACGCTGGCCGGGCTGGCGGACCATCCCGGGCATCTGGACGGGTACGGGCCGATCCCCCCGGTGATGGCCCGGCGGCTGGCCGCCGGCGGCGACTGGCACCGGCTGGTCACCGACCCGGTCACCGGGGCGCTGCTGGACGTGGGCAGCCAGACGTACCGGCCCCCGGCGGAGCTGGTCGAGTTCCTCACCGCGCGGGACCGGACGTGCCGCTGGCCGACGTGCACCCGCCCGGCCCGGTTGTGCGATCTGGACCACGCGGAGCCGTTCGACGTGTCCGGC
This sequence comes from Mycobacteriales bacterium, assembly GCA_039922195.1. Lineage (GTDB taxonomy): Bacteria > Actinomycetota > Actinomycetes > BP-191 > BP-191 > JBDTYE01. Next base: position 4,630 of record JBDSAK010000096.1, on the reverse strand, counting down.
CGGGGGGCGGGCGGGTCGACGAGCGCGGCCGGGATGGGCTGCTTGTGCCGGCGCGACCACGGCCAGAAGACCGCGGGTGTCACCCGCCTGGTGTCCCACCCGGACGGGTCAGCGACCTGGACCACGAGCAGCGGGCACAGCTACCACCGCCCCGCCGTCGATCACTGCCCCGAACACACCGCGCACCTCAAGGCACTCCGCGCGCAAGCCGCCGCCGACGCCGCCGCCGGCCAGGCCGAGGCGGCTGAGGTTGACGCCGAACACGCCGACGCCCGCTGGTCCGACCCGGCCTGGGTGGGTGACGAAGCGGAGAAGTTCACCGAGCCTGATCCGGACACCAGCAGCGGCAACGACCCGCCTGCGCTCTAGGGGAGGGGCGATCACGTTCGCTGTGGCAGGCTTGGAGGTCAGCTCAACAGGCCGGAGGCAACAGTGAGCGCGGCGAACGACGTGAGCGAGCTTGTCGACGAGTGGATCACCTTGCCGGAGGTGGGGGAGCGGCTCGGTCTCGATGTGCTCAAGGTGCGTCAACTGCTGCGCGACGGCCGGCTGCTCGCGGTCCGGCCCGACGACGGCCCGCTGCGCATCCCGAGCGCCTTCATCGTCGGCGACGAGATCGTCAAGAGCCTCCCGCAGGTCATCACGCTGCTGCGGGACAACAAGTATGCCGACGAGGAAGCCGTCCGCTGGCTGTTCACGCCGGAGGAAACCCTTCCGGGTACGCCCATCCAGGCGCTGATCGAAAACCGCGGCACCGAAGTGAAGCGACGCGCGCAGGCGTCGGCGTTCTGAGTGAGCGGACAAGGCACGAACTCGCCGGCGACGGACACCGATCGCCAGATCCGGGTCGTCGTCAACGGTGAAGCACGCGACGTACCGCACGGCATGTCTTTGCCCGAACTCCTGACCGACCTTGGCCTCGGCGTCGGCTGGGTGGTCGTCGAGCTGAACGGAACGGCGCTGATTCGCCGGGAAGTCGAGGCCGCGGTTCTCCACAACGGCGACGTGCTCGAGCTGGTTCGCGCGGTCGCCGGTGGCTAGGTGTCAGTCGGCCCGGGCGCGCCGTGGCTGACGTCGCGAGACTGCAGCAGCTCGCCGGCGGCCTACCCAACCGGCCGTCGATGCACGACGTGCGGCTGTTCCTCTGCACCGACGCACGCCGGGAGCAGGGCGACCTGCAAGAGTTTCTCGACGCCGTCCTGTCCGCGGGAGTCGATGCCATTCAGTTGCGGGACAAAGCGCTGGAGGCGGCCGACGAGATCGAGATCGCCGCGATCTTTCGGGCGGCCTGCCAACGGCACGGGCGGCTGTTCTCGGTGAACGACCGCGCGGACATCGCGGTGGCGGCGCGGCCGGACATTCTGCACCTTGGCCAGCGCGACCTGCCGGTCGACGTCGCCCGTGTGATCGCCGGCGACGAGATTGCGATCGGCAGGTCGACGCATGCGGAGACCGAAGTCGCCGCGGCAGCAGACGAAGCCGGGGTCGACTACTTCTGCGTCGGGCCGGTCTGGCCGACGCCGACCAAACCCGGACGTCCGGCGCCGGGACTGCCGCTGATCCGGTACGCCGCCGCGGTCGCCCCGCCCCTGGAGCCGGGCTCCCGTCCGTGGTTCGCGATCGGCGGCATCGACCTGGCCAACCTCGAGCAGGTGCTGGACGCCGGTGCGCGGCGGGTAGTCGTCGTTCGCGCGATCACCGACTCCGACGACCCGGGAGCGGCGACGGCGCAGTTTGTCCGCCGCCTCGCCGACGCGGCCGCCGGCCGAACCTGAGCCTGATGTCGGCCGTGAAACCCGTTGCCGGATTGGACGTGCGGTGCGCACGATGCGGCGTACTGGTAACGAAATCGCGACCAGACTCGCGATTCGCCGGATTCCAAGGCACCATTCTCCGCACGGCCTTCGACACAGCGGGAGGTAACGTCAGTGCAGCGCGCCCTGCTGCTCAACGCGACGTTCGAACCGCTCTGTGTCGTGCCGCTGCGCCGAGCCGTGATCCTGGTGCTCAGCCAGAAGGCCGTCGTCGTCGAGCAGGGCGACGGGCAGTTCCACTCGGAGCGGCTGAACATCACACTGCCGTCCGTCATCCGCCTCACGCGCTACGTGAAGGTGCCCTACCGGACCACCGTCCCGCTGAGCCGCAAGGCCGTCATCGCCCGAGACGGGGGTCGGTGCGCGTACTGCGAAGGCCACGCCTCCACGGTCGACCACGTCCTGCCGCGCTCCCGCGGCGGCGAGCATGTCTGGGAGAACGTCGTCGCGGCGTGCGGCCGGTGCAACAACCGCAAGGCCCACCACACGCTCACCGAGCTCAACTGGCACCTGCGGTCGCAGCCCTACGCGCCCAAAGGCACGGCCTGGGTCATCATCGCCATCGGCCGGGTCGAACCGAGTTGGCAACCCTTTCTGGTCACCGATCCGAGGCACGTGGCCGTGCCTGCGTAGCTAAGGGCGTTCGAGCGCCGCGATGCGGTTGCCGAGCTCGACTTCGCCGAAAGCTCCCGGGAGTCTGTCTCGGACGATGCCGGCCGCGTCGATGAAGAACGTGAATGGTTCGCTGGTCAGCTTCCACGCGGCGGCAGCGGGGACGAGGGTGCGGATGTCGTCCTTGTCGTAGGCCTCGATGTGCACGAAGTTGTAGCGGTCGGCGTACGCCGGCATCGCCGCCGAGACGAGCCGCACGACGGGTCCGCACGTCTCGGTTGCGCAATACGCCGGCGCGGCGATGGTGAGCACGGTGGGTTTGCCGTTCTTGAGGGCCGCGTCCAGCGAGATCTCGTGCATCGGGCAGGGCGGAGAATTGGAGCAGAGCGGGTCGGCCCCGCCCGGGTCCGCAGTCGTCGGAGTGACGACGGAGATCGCCGGCTGCCCGGCAACCGGAGACGGCGAGGTCGCCACCACGTCGATCGTCACGCCGCCGCCGTACACCGTGCCGTCCTTGCGCCGCGCGGTGACGCCGACGAGCCACTCGCCGGCACTGGGGATGCTCAGGTCGGCGACGTACAGCCCCATGGCGGCCATCTCACCCTGTACCCACGACGCGCGGGCGCTGGCCACCGGCGGTTTGTCGGCATCCTGGCCGACGTACACCGTGACGATGGAATCGGTGATCGCGGCGTTGTCCTTGCGCAGGCCAACGGCGATCCGGCCGGCACCGACGAGCGTCTCGGCCTGCGCGTTTCCGATCTGGATCTGGCCGTCCTTCGCGGTGACGACTTCGGACAGCGGCCGAGTCTCCGCCGCGAGTGCTTCCGAGGCGGACAGCGAACCCGTCGATGGGGTCGGGCTGGTCGGACGCGCCTCGGGCTTGGGCTTGCGCTCGCACGACGCGAGCAGCGGTACGGCGATCGGCACGGTCGTCAGGCCGCTCAGTCGGAGGAAGTCACGTCGATTCATGCACTAAGTCTACGAGCCGCGGATGCGGCCCAGTGACGCCGGAAATGACGAGCGGGGAAGGTCCCGGCCGGAGCCGGTGCCTTCCCCGCGTCGTCATCGTCAAGCCTTCGCCCTGCGCCGCTTTGCCGCCTCCCGCCAGGTGCCCGCCCAGACACCCGACCCGCCGGCCGCGGCGCGCGAACGCGCGCCGGAACGCGTCTTAGTTGAGGGACATGACCGGCGCGCCCAGTGACGGGAGCAGCCAACCCTCGGTCGCGACGGCGGGACGCGCCATCGCCTTCGTGCGAACGGCGAACGTGCAGCCCGGGTCGCCCTTGGAGCAGCAGCCGGTCTCGGTGACATCGACGAACTCGCCGTAGTGGTCGCCGAGGCCGACGAGCACGCCCCGGGCGAGCGAACACAGGTCCGCCGGAAGCTGAAGCGTGATGACGAGCTCACCGTCGGGCATGTGGGCCGCGACCAGGTCGGTACCGGCGAGCAGGTGCTGCGCGGCGTTCGCGGTGCGCTCGATGCACTCGAGGACGTTCCAGCCCGGCTGCACGAACTCGGGGTGCTCGCGGAGCAGCTCCGGGGCGGCGAACCGGCCGAAGGCCTCCAGCAGCTCGGCGCGGGCAACACCGGCCGCGGCGGACGCGGTCTCGATGAGCGCGGCTGCGTACGCGTCCGGGTAGTCCTTGTCCGCGGTGAATACGCAGTGGTCCAGCTTGGCGTCGCGCAGCAGGTGCAGCCAGGCTTCGGGGCCGGAGTCACTGACAACCAGGCGACGCATCAGGACGAAGAATGTTCCGTTCACGTTGACCCCTAAGGTCGGGAGGTGCAGGGCGGGTGCCGTCTTGCGGCGGCACTAAGTAGTTCGTCCCTGGGCGCGCCTGCACGAACGACCGTTCGGCGTGACTTTGCATTGAGCGCTACGGCGTCCGACATGCCGCCGTTCGGCGTAGCGGGTGTCCGGGTTGAGCGTGATCAGCCTCGGCGAGTGGCCGCAGCGCGGGCCAGCCCGGTCAGTGCCTGGACCGCCGTCGGGTCGAGCTGCGCCGCACCGAGTGCGGCTACCGCCGCGTCGGCGCGCTCCGCCACCATGCGCTCGACGTCGGCAAGAACGCCGGTGCTTCCGATGATGTGGCGCACCCGTTCGACCCCAGCTTCGTCCAGGTCGGGATCGCCGATGCAACGTTCGAGTACGGCGGACTGCTCGGCACTTGCGCGCTCGCCGGCCATGGCGGCGAGGACGG
>JBDSAK010000095.1:0-4858 GCA_039922195.1 Mycobacteriales bacterium | reverse complement strand
GCCAAGCAGTTCACCTGCGGCGTGCAGCCACCGAGAGTCGCCGCCGGCGGAGTACAGCGTGAGCAGACCCTCGGCGACGTCGCCATAGTCCTCGAGTACGCCGAGCGGCTCGCCGACGGCGCCGTCGAGCGACACCCGGCGAAGCCGGCCCTCGACGACGTGCAACTCGACCAGCAGCACCGCGGCGCTGGTCGCCGCGTGGATGAAGTCGGGCCGGTCGAGCAACGCACCCGTGTCGGCCAGCGCCGCGATCGCCAAGCCATTCCACGCGGCGACGACCTTGTCGTCGCGGCCCGGAGGCACCCGCTTCGCGCGAGCGGCGAGCAGCCTGGCGCGTACCCGATCAAGACGCTGCACATCGTGCGGGTCCGACGACAGCTGGAGCACCGACGAGCCATGCTCGAACGTTCCGTCGGCGTCGACGGTGTAGACCGTAGCTGCCCACGCGCCGTCGTCATCTCCGAGCGCTTCGGTCAGCTGCTCGGGCGTCCAGCTGTAGAACTTGCCCTCAACACCTTCGCTGTCAGCGTCGAGTGCCGACGCGAAACCGCCGTCGGCCGTGCCCAGGTCGCGGACGATGAACTCACAGGCCTCGATGGCGATGCGGCGCGGCAGAGGATCGCCGGTCGCGCGCCACAGATGCGCATAGACGCGAGCGAGCAATGCGTTGTCATACAGCATCTTCTCGAAGTGCGGCACGATCCATTCCGCGTCGACGGAGTAGCGCGCGAAGCCGCCCGCCAGCTGGTCGTAGATGCCGCCGCGCGCCATCCGCTCACAGGTCTGCACCACCATGTCGAGCGGATCGAGCTGCGTCGCGCCCGAGGCGCGCAATCGAGCCCTGTGACGGAGCAGATACTCGAGCGCCATGGACGGCGGGAACTTCGGCGCTCCGCCGAAACCGCCGCGCACCTCGTCGTACGACGACCGCAGCGACTGTGCGCCGGCATCGAGAACCGCCGCATCGATTGCCGATCCGGTGCCGCGGACCCCGCGCGCACCGAGCTGTCGGACGATGTCAGCGCCGACCGCAGCGAGCTCGTCGCGCCGCGACGACCAGGCCTCGGCGACACCGCGCAGAACGCGCTCGAAGCTCGGCATGCCGCGTCCTTCACGCGGCGGGAAGTAGGTGCCGCAGAAGAACGGATCGCCCTCGGGCGTCATGAACACGGTCATCGGCCAGCCGCCGTGCCCCGTCATCGCCTGCGTGGCCTCCATGTAGACCGCGTCGATGTCGGGGCGTTCCTCACGGTCGACCTTGATGTTGACGAACAACTCGTTCATGACTGCAGCGATCGCCGGGTCCTCGAACGACTCGTGCGCCATCACGTGGCACCAGTGACACGCGGAATACCCGACAGACAGCAACACGGGAACACCGCGCGTGCGCGCCTCGTCGAGTGCTTCCGGGCACCACGGCCACCAGTCGACCGGGTTGTCCCTGTGCTGACGCAGGTAGGGCGAGGTCTGGTCCCCGAGCCGGTTGGCCACGTGTGCTCCCATCGACTGGTGTGAATGTAAATGGCTGCGGTCAGTGATCGCACTGCCCCGGTATCGTCCGGCAACACGCAACGCTAGGAGCAATCGAGTGAACACAGCGCCGACCGCCGGGCTGGCGCTGACCGTACGAATCGTCGTTCCCGAAGCCGAGTTGTCGTGGCGGTTCTCGCGGTCGAGCGGGGCGGGCGGACAGCATGTCAACACCAGCGACACTCGCGTCGAGCTCAGCTTCGACGTGGCGAACTCCCCATCGTTGCCGGAGGTCCACCGCGCGCGCGCCCTGGATCGCCTGGCCGGCCGACTGGTCGACGGCGTGGTCACCGTCGGCGCCTCCGAGCGGCGCAGCCAGCTACAGAACCGACAACTTGCGCGGCAACGGCTGACCGCCGTGCTGCGCGAAGCCATCGCGCCGCCGCCCCGCGCCCGGCGGCCGACCAGGCCAGGCAAGCGAGCGGTGCAGGCCCGGCTCGACGCGAAGAAGCACCGGGGGCAGATCAAACGCCTGCGCCGCGGCGAGCCGGACTAGGGCCGCTGCGGACGGCCGGTTCACGAGGGAGGGCGAGCCCAGATGTCGTGCGTCGGGACGACCAGTGGCGGCGACGGGGGCTCGTACGCCGGTGGTGGGGTCTGGGGTGGCCAGGGCGCTGCCGTCTGGGGTGGCCAGGGCGCTGCCTGAGCTGGCGGGTCGGGACTCCCTCCCGGCGACCGGGGCGGCTCGTAGCCAATGGCGGGTGGTGGGCTGCCGGGCCGAGGAATGCCGGCCGGTGACGAACCGGGCCGAGGCGCCCACCCGGGCGGCGTCACGGCCCACGGCCGGGGTGATCGACGGCGCGCTTTCGAGATCGCGATGACCGTCATGGCGAGAGCGGCGGCGACGAGGGCGACCAAAGCTCCGGCCGCGCCGAGCAACTCCGTTCGCGCGTCGCGGTCCAGCGCTGAATCGCGTGCACCGTGCGTGGCGGTCAGCTGCGCGCGATCGAATCGGACTCTGCAGCTGCTGGTGCAGGCGTCGGGCGCATCCTTGGCTGAGATGTCCACAGCGTCGAAACGCATCGGCGCGTTCAGCCAGACGATCTTCGCAACCTCGTCGTACTCCGTGGTCAACGCGGTCAAGTCCTGGGCCGTGGTCCGATAGGAGACCGCCAGCAGGGTCGCGTCGCGCATCGGTTTCGGCTGCACGGACACGTCGACGAAGCCGCGATCGGTCAGTGCGTCATCGGCCTTGCCGGCGGCCGAAACGGCGGTGCACGAGGCGAGCGCGAACGCCATGACCACAGCACCCAGGCCGACGCGTGCCGCCGACCGCGCTGGCCCGCGACGACCTCCGGTCATCCACCCGCCCGGATGCCGGCAAACAGGTCGTCCTCCGGAGTAGCGCTCGCGACATGCGACTTCGCGAGCTCGTAGTCCTCGGTCGGCCAGACGGCCTGGTGCAGATCGAGCGGCACCTTGAACCAGAAGCCTTCCGGGTCAACTTGCGTCGCATGCGCGATCAGCGCGGCGTCGCGGACCGGGAAGTACTCGCCGCACGGCACGCGGGTGGTCACCCGGTCGACGTCCTCGGGCTTGTCCTCCCAGCGGCCGAGCCATTCGGCGTACGGCGAGTCGAGTCCGCGCCGCAGGCACTCCGCGTGGAGGGTGAGAACGCGACCCTTCGAGAAAGTCATGTGGTAATAGATCTTCGACGGCCGCCAGGGCTCGCCGGCAGCTGGATAGCGCTGACCTTCGCCCGCCGCATCGAACGCCTCCATGGAGATCCGGTGGGTCATGATGTGGTCCGGATGCGGATAGCCGCCGTTCTCGTCGTACGTCACGATGACGTGCGGTCGTTCACGGCGGATCAACGCGACGAGCGGCTCGGCAGCGACCGGTAGCGACTGCATCGCGAAGCAGCCGGGATCGAGCGGTGGCAGGTCGGCCCCCTCGGGTGCCTCGGGCAGGCCTGAATCGACGAAGCCGAGCCACTCGTGCCGGACGCCGAGGATCCCGATCGCGCGTTCCATCTCGAGCCGGCGAACCTCGCTGATGTTGTCGCGGATCTCCGGCCGGTCCATCGACGGGTTGAGGATCGAACCGGCCTCACCCCCCGTGCAGGTTACGACGAGTACGTCGACGCCCTCGGCGACATAGCGGGCCATCGTTGCTGCACCCTTGCTCGACTCGTCGTCGGGGTGTGCATGGACGGCCATCAACCGCAGCTGGTCACCGTCGCGCGCGACCGCACCCATCGCCGTACCTCCACATCAGTTCAGGCCACGTCAGTTCGCCTGTCGCGTCATTCTCCCGGGATACTCGCCCGGCAGCACACATCGAGCGTTCCAGGGGCCAGCAGCCGTGTCCGAAGCATCCGCACCCGCACGTCCGGACGTCGCCAAGTACGTCGTGCTCGGTATCGGTGCCGTGCTGACCGCCACCATCATCGGCATCGTTGTGCTCAGCACGCGAACGGGTTCCGGCCGAGCAGACATCCGCAGCCGGGTGATCTCCGTCGAAATTGTGAGCGACCGGGAGATCGGCGTCACCGTGGAGGTCGAGAAGGCACCACTCGCCTCCGCGGAGTGCGACGTCGCCGCGCTCAACGAGAGGGGCGCGTCGGCGGGGCGCCTGGTGGGGGTGGCGTTCGGGCCCAACACGGCAAATCAGCGAGTAACCACGCTCAACGTGACCGTGCCGACGCCGCTGGGGCGAGCCAAGACCGCCTCGGTTGCGACCTGCCGCATCACCAGGACGCGGTAGCGTGCAGGCATACCCGGCATGACCCCACACCGGTAGGAGCGCGTCCCTTGACGGACACGGACGGCACGGCCCAGACCTGGCTCACCCAGGACGCCTACGAACGACTGCAGGCCGAACTCGCCGAGATGGAGGGTCCGGAACGCGACACCGTCGTGTCGCGCATCCAGGCCGCGCGCGAGGAAGGCGACCTCAAGGAGAACGGCGGCTACCACGCAGCCAAGGAGGAGCAGGGCAAGCTCGAGGCCCGCATTCGCCAGCTGACGGCCCTGTTGCGCGACGCGAAGGTGGGCGATGCGCCCACCGACAGCTCGCGCGCTCTTGCCGGCACCGTGGTGACGATTCGCTTCGCGGGCGACGACGACGAAGAGCGCTTCCTGCTCGGCTCGCGCGAGGAGCACATCGACGGGCTGCAGATCTACTCGCCGTCGTCACCGCTCGGGGTCGCCGTGATGGGTCACGGCGCCGGCGATGTCGTGACCTACCAGACGCCGCGCGGCGCGACGATGCAGGTCACCGTGGTCAACGTCGAGGCCTTCCACGGCTAAAGATGATCACTTTGACAAACCGCGAGCTGGAACTGAGCGTGATCTCCAGCTACCAGCCGGCTGGCCCGCAGTGCCAC
>JBDSAK010000094.1:0-3146 GCA_039922195.1 Mycobacteriales bacterium | reverse complement strand
TGAAATGGCGGTGCGCTCGCGATCTCCGTGCCGATGGGGTTCTCGTAGCGGCCGCTTCGTGCCAGCCGATCCCGGGAGGCGAGCGCCGCCGCCTGCTGCTCGAGCGTGTGGAAAAAGATCGCCGATCGGTATTGGTCTTTGCGCCGCGATCCCGGTCCGACCGCCGCGCTGGGGTTGTGTTGCGCCCAGAACGATTCGAGCAGCGTCTCGTAGCTGATCCGGGCCGGGTCGTATTCGACCTCCACCGCCTCCGCGTGCCCGGTCGTTCCGGCGCACACCTCGCGGTAGGTCGGCTCGGCAGTCGAACCGCCGCTGTAGCCGACCCGCGCCGACACGACTCCCGGCAGTTTGCGAAACGCCGCTTCGACGCCCCAGAAACAGCCTGCTGCGAAGGTCGCCTGTGCCATCGGGCTGCTCGTCGTGCGAGTTCAGTGTGCTGCTCAGAACACCACGATCCCCTGCGGCCGCGTGGCAGGAGGGACCGGCACCGGAATCGGCAGCGGCGCGCCCGGCTGGCTCAGGCTGCCGTCGGCGGCGACATTCAAGATGTGGATGTAGTTGCCGGCGGTCACGCTGTTGTCCAGCGCATTCACGCGATTGCCGACGACATAGAGAAACTTCTCATCCGGCGACAGTGCTGGCTCGTAAGGCGTGCTCGTCACCTGCATGAACGAGTCGGGACCGCGGTCGTTCAAGAACATCGGTCCGGGCAGTTTCAGCAGCAGCTGCTGCCTCTCTACCGGCTGCAACGGATCGCTGTTGTCGTAGAACGAAACGCTGTTGTCGATGTTGTTCACCGTGTAAAGGCGCCGGCCGTCGGCGGTGGTTCGGATCCAGCAGAGTTCGATACCGGAATTGGGCACCGCCCGCACAAAGGTCAGGGCGCCGGTCTGATCGTCGAACGTGTAGACCCCCAACTGCTTGCGCGTGACGAACCCGACGTACAAAATGTTCTGCGACGGGTGCTGAAACAATCCCAGCGGCAACGGCGGTCCGTTCCCGGCGGGAAGCGCCATCGGCGAACCCGGCGGCTGAGTCAGGGTGCCATCCGGGTTGATCCTGAACGAGCGCAGTGAGCCGATGCCAGGCTGCACCGCGGGCGCAAAGAAATCAGCGCCGAAAAGCAGCGTGCCATCGTTCGAGGCCAGCACCTGGGAAGGAAAGCCACCCTTGATCACCGGCACCGTCGAGCCCGGGATCGGCGTCAAGCTGCCACTCGGCTCAATCGTGAAGCCGGTGTAGTTCGGCACGTCGTTGTTCGGTTCCTGGTCCAGATCCCCGTTGCTGTTCACGACGTAGAGTCGGTTGCCGGCGATGGTCAAGCTGACCGGGCTGCGCCCGCCCGAGGCAAAGGGCGAGCCGGGAACATGCCGCAGTTGCCCGTTGTCGGCAACGTCGAAGACCGCAATCGTGTTGCTGCCGGAGTTGACCGCATACAGGCGCTTCTTGTCGCGGCTTGCCAGCAGGGGATAGTCCAGGTCGTTCGGCCCGAGCCGGGCAGCAGTCGGATTGTTGTGGCCCTTGCCATTGGTCAGGAACGGGCTGCCTGGCAGTGGCGTCAATGTGCCGTCGGCCGCGCGCGAGTACGCCAGTATCGAGTTCTGACCGGGCTCGAGTCGGTTGCTTTCGACGTAGAGCACGTCCCTGACCGCACCGGTGCTGTTGAAATCGTTGTCGTCTTTGCCGCCGCATGCGGCCATGCCGGCGGCAATGCCGAGCGCGGCCAGCAGGCGAAAAACAGCCCGTCGGGAAATTTGCGACTGCATCATTCGACTCCTCTTTGGTTCGGAATGGAACCAGCCTGCGTCAACGCGGCTGGATCAGGTCGTCCGAATCTATAGGAGGCGAGCGCTCGGCCGCGTACGCTAACGAACACAGGCGTAGTTGCCGCTCAAGCGGCATCCACGTAGTCCGTGTAGCGCGCCTTGATCTCGCGGTAGCACCTGCAGGCGCCCGCTTCCAGCCGATCCCGGTCAGAAAGAATGACGCTTCCACGCTGATAGGCGATCAAGTCCTCGGCCTGCAATTCGGCGGCAGCAGCGGAAATGCTGGCGCGGCGAACGCCGATCAAGTGGGACAGCAACTCCTGGGTCAGCGGCAGTTCAGGGCCTTGGGCTCTATCGGCAAACATCAGCAGCCAGCGAACGACCCGTTGGCGAACCGAATGAACCCGCTCGCACGCGCCGATTGCGCAGGTTTGGCCTATGAGGGCGCCAGCCGAGCCGACGACCAAGCGGTGAAGAGCGCCTGTCCGGCTGAACTCCTCCCTCACCGGCGCGACTTCGAATCGAGCCAGCCGGCCCGACACCCGGACAGTGGCACGGTTGATGGCTTCGTTGAATCCCAGAAATGACTCGATCCCCACCACACCTTCAAGGCCGACCAGCGCGACACACGGACCACGAGCATGTTCGTCGACGTCCTCGCTGATCACCTGGTCCAGCGAGACGACCGCGTCAAGGGGGAAAAAAACATGTTCGATCGGCTCGCCGGCGTCCAGAAGAACGTCGCCGGCCGCAGCCGAGACCACGGTCGCTGCGTGCTCCAGGCGCTGCACGACCGACTCGGGCAGCATTGCCAGCAATCGGTTCAGTTGCAGATCTGTCATGGCGACCACTGTAAGCGGTTGGGCGTCTGGTGGACTGTAACGATTGAAGCGTGAGTGACGCGCCTTGAGCTTTCGCTTGAGGGCGGGCGCCGAAGTGACGCATCGCCGTCGGCGCGCTCAGCGTCACCGGACACGCGCTCATGCCGTGCCGTGTCAGCCGCGCATGCCGCGCTCGGCGAGGAGCTGCTCCTCCTCAACCACGCGCACCAGCCGGCCAACACGCCCTACCGCTCGACCGATGCGATCTGCATCCGCTGGCACGACGACCGCGCCCTCGATGCCATCGACACCGTGCCCGAAGTGCTGGCGTCGCGGCGGATCGCGGTGCGCGCCTTCGACGCGCGGCACATGAAATCCGCGACACTCGCCGCGATGCTGTCGTTCGTCGTTCCCGCTCACAACGAAGAGGCTTCGGTCGCCGCCGCGGTGGCGGCGATCGCCGCCGCAGCGACCGCGGCCGGCGCCGTGCACGAGATCATCGTCGTCGACGATGCGTCGACCGATGCCACGGCCGCGCGTGCCGCCGCCGCCGGCGCCC
>JBDSAK010000093.1:0-6971 GCA_039922195.1 Mycobacteriales bacterium | reverse complement strand
CGGAGCCGTCGCGGACTGCGGCGGCAACATCCTGGCCCTCGACGTACAGGCGCTGGACGGTCTCCGGGTGGCCGACGAGCTGCTGGTCGACCTCCCGGATGACGTGAGCGTCGAGGACGTCGAAGCGCAGATCCGCGCCACCGGGGCCGACGTCGTCATGCTCGCCGCCGCCAGCACCGACGACCTCGTCGATCCACAAACGCGCTGCCTCGAACTCGGCCGGCGGCTGGTACGCCGGCACACGGCTCGCGATCGCGTCCTCGAGGCCGCGCTCGCCGAGCTGGTCGGCGCCGACGGCGCGATGGTCGTGCCGGACACCGCCGCGCTGACGAGCGCGCTAGCGGCTCAGGCGATTACCGAGGGCAAGCCGATGATGGCCCGCGAACGCACTGGCCTCTCGCCCGCCAAGGCATACGAGGAAGCGCCCTGGTTGCTCGTGATCCCGCCGTCCGAGGGGGCGGGCGGGCAGCTCACGATGCTGGCCCGGTCGGGAGCGGGGTTCAGTGCGGGGGAGATCGGTCGCATCGAGGCTCTGCTGGGGCTCGCGGCAGAGCTCGCGGCGTACGCCGACGATGCGGATGAGCAGGGCGGCCACCCTGCGTCGGGCGCCGCCTAGATCGAGTGCTTACGCGCAGTCGTCCCAGAGGAGCAGCGAAAGCTCCGCGTCGATGTCGACGTAATCGCTCTCCGAACCGCTCGGGACTGCGGCGTACGACCGGGTGAGGAACTCGACGACCTCCGGCAGCGACGTCTCGAAGAGGGCCGAACCCGATGGGCTGGTCAGCGACAGGCAAATCAGGTGGCGGCCGTAGCGGTTGGTGGGCCACACCCGTACGTCGCCCTCGCCGACCGGTTGCGAGGAGCCGTCCGTGAGCAGTTGGCGGGCGAAGCTCCACTCGACCGCAGAGCCGTCGGCGCCGGTGTGGAAGGTCACGCAGATCGCGTAGGGGTCCGACGCCTCGTAGCGCAGGGTCGCCAGGACGGGCAGCGACGGGCTGTCGGGCAGGACCAGACGCAGCCCCAGGTCGGCGGTCACAGTCGTGGGCGACGTGCTCATGTGCGCGACCCCTTTCAGACCCGGTATGAGGTGGTGGTGCCCTCCCGGCCGAGAGCTATGCCCGATGACGGGGGCAAACTCTGGTTTTTTCGCCGAGCATTCGGACATAGCGGTCATAGCCCGGCGTGTCGGCTTGGTTTCGCCGCGATAGCGTTTGGTCAGCACCGTCAATAAGTGCCCGGCGACCCATCCGCCTCATGGCGGGACACGAACATCAAGGGTGAGGATAGCGACGCATGTCAGCGACACGAGGTTCGGGCGCCGAAGACGCCTCCCTCGTGACACGCGTGGCCGAGGGGGACGCCCTCGCCCTCGAGGAGTTGTACCGCCGTTACGCGCGAGTTGCCTACTCACTGGCGCGGCGCATCCTCGCCGACGAGCAGTTGGCACAGGACGCCGTACAAGAGGTCTTCCTCACCGTGTGGCGCGATGCGGTCAAGTTCGACGCGGCGCGGGGCCAGGTCTCCACGTGGCTCCTGACCATGACGCACCACAAGGCAGTTGATGCAGTGCGCAAGGAAGAGAACCTTCGCAAGCGGCGGGCTCCGGCTGATGTACTCGAGTACCACGACGCGGGGATCCGTGTTGACGACGAAGTCTGGACGGCATTGAAGCGCGATCGGGTCCGCGAAGCGCTGGGCCGACTGCCGGATGTCCAGCGCGAGGCCCTGGGGCTCGCCTACTTCGGTGGTTACACGCAGCGCGAAATCGCGAAACTGACCGACACCCCGCTCGGCACGGTGAAGACGCGCATGCTCGCCGGCATGCGGCGCATGCGCGACGGTCTCGACATCGCTCTCGACGCGGGCGATCGCACCCGGGAAGGGAGGGCCTGATGACCGAACACAGTCCGTGGGACGAGCTCGCGGTAGGCCTTGCCCTGGGCGCGCTCGAGCCCGAAGACGAGGAGACCTTCCAGAATCACCTGCAGGGCTGTACCCAATGCGTGCAGACGCTGGTCGACATGGAGGCCGTCGCGGGTCAGTTGGCGTACGCCGCACCAGCGGACGAGCCACCGCCAGCGCTACTCGAATCCATCATGCGCGAAGTGCGCGCGTCCGAGCGTGTCGTCACCCCGCTGTCGCACCCGTCGTCCGCTCCGGCACGGGCTCGGGTGAGAGCGCGCGATCGGGTGGCGCAGCGACCCCGAGCGTGGGAATCGTCATGGCTGACGCGCGCCGCAGTGCTCCTCGTCGTGTTCGGTCTGGGGGCCTGGAACTACCAGTTGCGCGCGGACAACGACGTGAAGCGCAAGTCGATAGAGACGGCGGCGGCTGCCGTCGAGCTGATGGCCGATCCCGACGCGACCACAGTCACCCTCAAGGGCGAGGGCACCGAGCGCGCCAAGGTGTTCTTCAAGGGCGGGCAGGCGTACCTCGTCGTCGACAATTTCCCGCGCAACGACAAGGAAGACTCGATCTACGTGCTGTGGTCGCAGAAGGCGGGCAGCGACGTCATGGACGGCGTCGACACGTTCAAGGTCGTGCACGACGGGCCCAACTACATTCCGGTGCGAAAAGCGCTGGCTGACAGCAGCGCGATTGCGGCGTTCGCGGTCTCGAGGGAGAAGGGGTCGCAGATCCCCGCGACACCGAGCAAAGCCATCGCCGTCGGGGCAGTCGAGAAGACGAACACAGCAACCTAGCGCGGGTTCCTGCCGCGGCAAGCCAGGTCTTCGTGACAGCATGAACGGCGATCACCTGGCGTCGGCCCGGAGGGCACTCAATGGCACAGTCGGACGTACCGGCTGCGGACCCGTTCACCGCGGTGCTCGGCGAACTACGGGCGCCGATCGTCGCGATCCAGGACCATGTGCGAACGTTGATGGCCCGCGACGACGGAATCGACGTCCAGGCGCGCCAGCAACTCCTGCAGCAGACCCTGCACCACAGCCAAAGGCTCGACACCCTGGTTGACGACATCGTGCTGTACCTGCGGTTGTTGAGTGGACCGGTGCCCCTCAATCCCGAACCGCTGCGGCTGCACGACCTGGTGGAGGAGCTGCGTGAGCGACTCGGCGAACCCGATCGCGTCATCAACCAGATTCCGGTCGACTGCTCACTGACGATCGACCACTCGGCGCTGACCGGGGTGGTCCGCCGGCTGTTGCGCAACGCACTCGTGTACGGCGCGCGCGAGCGATCAGTGAGCGTCGCCGTAAGAATGACTGACGAGGGCGGTTGCGAGATCACCGTGACCGACGAGGGCTTCGGGATTCCCGCGCATGGTCTGGTGCGCGCATTCGAGCCGTTCGTGCGCGCGGTGCATCCCGCGGAGAAGCGCGGCGACGGCGCCGGGCTCGGGCTGACGGTCTGTCGCGAGCTGTCAAAACTTCTCGGTGGGACCGTCGAACTTCGCCCGCAGAACCCGGGTTTGACGGCGGCGATCCTGCTTCCGCGGCAGGCTCCGGCGTAGCGAGATCTGTTACGTTACCGCCGTACTCGGGGCGTATAGCTCAGCGGGAGAGCGCTCGCTTCACACGCGAGAGGTCGCTGGTTCGAAACCAGCTATGCCCACACCCATAACCGCAGGTCAGCTCGTCGGGCGGGCCGGGGCTACCGTTGGCGAGACGTCGACCGGCCCCGCCAGCGGATATCCGCGACGCGGCGGTAGGGATAGTCGTCGCCCACTCTGCGTTTTGATCCCTCGTCGGCGCCATTTGCGTATTCGTCCGAACACGGGGCGTCATTGGTTAGAAAGAGTCATTGCGGGGGTGCGAGTACGAGGAAGATGCTTTGCGGGCATTTCGGTCCTACGTCGGTTATGTCCGCGATCTGAGAATCGGCTCGGCAACCGGCAAGTGTTCTAATGTCCGGTACTTCCCCGCGACGAAAGAAGCTCTCGTGCGAAAGTTCGCGTTGGTCCTCTCGCTCTTCCTCGCAGCCGTCACCCTCGCTGGGCCCGCCGCGGCCACACCGCGTTTCGTTCGGGTCGAAGGCGCCGGGAGTATCTACAACGGTGGTGGCTCGCACGCGGGCTCGTCGGACGCGTCCGGGTACTTCCGCGGCTCGATCGGCCGCGGCTCATACGAAGAGCACTTCAGCTACGACTGCACCGAGTTCCTCACCCCCGCAGTCGACCCGAAGTGTTACTACTGGCTCGAAGTGACCCTGACCACAAAGTCTGGAAGCCTCGCACTCGGTTCCGGCACGAGCCTGTCATCGACCAATTTCTCGGTGACCGTCACCGGTGGAACTGGTCGGTTCTCCGGGCTGACCGGCAGCGGTACGGCGGTCACGGCGGTCGACCTCAGCACTCTGTCGCTCGAGGCTGCCTTTACCAGTTAGTCGCGACCAGGTACGTCCTACTTGCATCAGGCCGCAGCGGGAACCGCCCCTTCGTGGAGCGCAGGTTCGAGTTCTGGTCGTATGGGGCAGACGCTACCCATGACTTCCGTGGCTTCGTCTTTGTGGCGTGGCCGTAGCTGGCGCGAGCGGTTCAGGGATAACGCGCTGTCAATCGCGGCTCTTGGGCTCTTCTTCGTCACCTTCGCGGCAGGACAGACTCTTACCGGATTCCGGGAGTACAACAACGATCAGCGGGCCCACAACGAACAGGTTGTCGGCCTCGGCGAGTACCTACGAACGGGCCACTTCCGTGAGGCGACGTTCGAGAACTGGGAGAGCGAGTTCCTGCAGATGGGCTTGTACGTCCTTCTGACGGCGTACCTGGTACAGCGCGGATCGGCCGAATCGAAGAAGCCGAAAGACGAGGGTGATAACTCGCAGGACGTCAATCCGCGCACGGTAAAGATCACGGCCGATACGCCGTGGCCGGTTCGTGCGAAAGGCATGTGGCTGACGCTCTACGAGAACTCTCTCGCGATCTTCTTCATGCTCCTGTTCCTGTTCTCGATGCTGATGCATGCGAACGGCGGTGCTGCTGACTACAACGCCGAGCAGGAGCAACACGGCGAGGCGGGCGGGTACAGCACCTTCTCGTACATGGCGACGGCACGGTTCTGGTTCGAGTCATTGCAGAACTGGCAGAGCGAGTTTCTGGCGATCGCCTCGATCGTGCTCGCCAGCATCTGGCTCAGGCAGAAGGGCTCGCCCGAATCGAAGCCAGTGCACGCGCCGTACTCGGAGACCGGTTCCTAGGACGTAGACCTACACTTCTGCGAGCGTGACGTCAGGGGTGTCACGCGCGAGCAGGCGTCCGAAGATTGCCAGGGCGGCGACGAACAGCACACCCCCCGCGATGGCCAGGCCCAGGCCGGCCTTCTCGTACGCCGTGCCGAGGACGTAGCCGGCGATGACCAACTCGGCGAACGACAGGGCGGCGCCGAGGGCGTCATGCGCGGCGAATCGCTTGAACGACATGCGCGATGCACCGGCGGCGGCGGCCAGGAACAAGCCAGGGAACGCCGCGAGCCGACCATAAAAAACAAGCCGGTCGCCCTTGTGCTCGAGCAAATGGTCGAGCTTGTCGATGCGCCGCTGCGGCAGCAGCCGGTTGGCCGGCGGCTTCAATGCGTGCGCGCGCAGGTCTGCATCAAACGCGCGACCGAGGGCGAAGAACTGCCACACACCCAGTGTGTGCAGCGGCAAGGCGGCGAGCAACAGCGGCAGCACCTCGAGCTTGCCCTGACTGATGAAGAACCCTCCCGCCATCAGCACTTCCTTGGAAGGTCGCATCAGCACTAGCAGCAGAAACTGATGCTTGTAGACGATCGGTGCGAGCGGTACGGCGAGGACGGCGAGGGCGGTACGGAGGCCCCCGAGCCACAGCAGCGTCGTCCGCGCTGCCGGTGATGAAAGCCGCACCCCGCCCCTTTCGTTTACCAGATGTTCAACGTCCGCTTACCTGGGCACACGCTACCCATGACGTCAGCCTCTCCGCGTTTCTGGCGCGGCCGCAGATTGCGTGAACGCTTCGGCGCTCGCATGACCCTGTTGATGATCGCTGTCATCCTGGTGGCCGGGCCGTTCGCATTCTTTCTCGAGCAGGTCATCAGCTCCGGACCGTTGTCCCGCGCGGACAAGAGCCTGGCCAACTCGATGCATGTCCAGGCGTGCACGAACGCCGCGGCGGTGACGGCCGCGCGGGTGATCAGTTTCCTCGGCAGCACGATCTGGGACACGGCCCTCATCGTCGTCGCCGTCGCCTTCCTCCTCTTCCGGCGCAAGGAGCAGCGGCTGGCCATCTTCGCCGGCGTCACGGCGGCGACCGGCAGCCTCCTCAACAGTGGCGTGAAGTTGCTGGTCGATCGCGACCGACCGCTGCTTTCCGGCTGCCAATTCGGCAGCGCGACGGGCCAGAGCTTCCCGTCCGGGCATGCCATGAACACGACGATCGTGTACGGCGTACTCGTGCTCGTCTTCCTCTCGCTGATCAAGCGGGAGTGGCGGCCCGTGCTCATCGGCGTGTACGCCGGGTGGCTGCTGGCGATGAGCTGGGCGCGGATGACGCTTGGCGTGCACTACCTGAGCGACGTACTCGGCGGGATTGTCCTGGGGTGTGCGTGGCTGGCGATCGGCGTCGCGGTGTTCCAGGCCTGGCGCAAGGAGGCCGGTAAGCCGCCGGCGGACGTCATCCACGAGGGTGTGGAGCCCGAAGCCGAACTCCGGGCGGATCAGAACTCCTAGCCGCCGGCCGCTGGGAAATGTCGGCAAAGCCAGGTGGGAGCCGGCCCGGCCCGGGTACCCTGAGGCCATGATCGTGGCTGGGGGAGCTCTACTGGAGGACGTTGTCCTCGACTCGTCGGAGACCGTGTCAGTTCGATACGCCAAGTGCGACGACGGCTGGTCCGCGGAGTTCACCGTCACCGCTCCCGGCGTCGACGACCTGCAGGTGCTGCACCGGCTGACCGCGCCGACGCTTGGCGAGGCTCGCCGCCTGGTTGCGCCGGCGGTCGCCTTCCTCGGCGGCGCACCCACCGACCCGCTCGGCTAGGCGCACCCACCGCGAGCTG
>JBDSAK010000092.1:0-2585 GCA_039922195.1 Mycobacteriales bacterium | reverse complement strand
TGTTGGCATTGTTCGACTCCTTCTTCATCACAACGGGGAGAGCGAGGTCGAGTTCGCCCTGGGTAGGCGGTGATAGAGGCACTGCGGGTCCTCTCGGATAGGGATCACTCGCGGTCTGCGTGCAGGTTAGCGGCGAGCGGTGGCAAAACTGGCTGAATTCGCACTCGTTTCACCTGTTGGGTCCGAGCCTCTCCACCTCGTGCTGCACGGAGAGCCGTCCATGGCGACGCTCCCTGGCCATCGGGACTCAACCGCGATCCCAACTGACGCCGGGTGCCGGTGCTGCCACCCGGACGAAAGCCCTGTCCGCTAGCGTGCCCGGATGGGTGAACTGTCGGTGCCAAATGACTTCACGGTCGCGAGCATTGACGGTGTGCGGGTGGTGCTGACCCGCGCCGCCATGGACGACGACTCGATGCAGCTCGAGTGGGACGGCGTCCGAAGCGACACGACCGACCGTATGGACGAGAAATGGGCGCTTGACCTGGCCGATTGGCTCAAGGCACGGACGACGGATGGTCGTGAGGCGGTTGGAATGCCCCCACGGATGCCGGGGAATCTCCTCGCTCGTGTTCTGGTGACCGTGCGCGACGACAGCGGCAACCAGGTCGCGCAACTCGATGGTCAGGTTGCCGGCACGGATACCGAGTGGCACGCGGCGTGGCGATTTGCCCGACCACGCGAGGAAGCCAACCGCCTCCTCGTGCAGTTTGATGTCGACGGGGTACCAACCGCAGCATGCGAACTCGAGATCCGCTGAGGCTGCTGGCGTCCTCGCCTGTCGTCGGTCGAAGTCGTCGCCCCAGATGCGCGGTCGTGGCAACGGAGCTGGCACGTAACGACAGATAAGCAGCGACTAGCGGACATCGGATCGCGCCAATCGAGTGATGGCGGCGGCATTAGAAGCTGGGCTGAACAGTTGTGCTCAGTCGCTCCAGTCCTGGCTGCGCAGGATCGGTTCGTAGTCGCGTCCGCCGTAGTACACCCCGAGGATGACGACGGCGTCCTCACGTAACGCGAACGCGACCACAGCCCGACGTCGGAAGCCGATCGTGCGCACACCGGGACGGATATCGTCCCGGTCGTTCCGCGCAGAGGGAAGGGCGCGAGGTCCTCACAGAACGCGACGAGCGCGTCAACTAGATCGGCAGCGGCCACCGGCGAGCCCGCCGCGACCACGAAGTCTTCGAGTTCTTCGAGTTGGGCGAGCGCCTCGCGTCGAAAGACAACCCTGCGCTGAACCGAACTCACGCCTTACGCCGGGCCGCCAGGTGAGCCCGCACGTCGGCGGACTCGATGACATCCTCCGGGTTGGCGCGCATCGCGTCGTAAGCGGCGGCGACATCTCCCTGTAGCCAAGCCTCGACGGCCTGATCCTGGGCGAGCAGCGCACGCAGGCCGTCGCGCACGACCTCGCTCTCGCTCGCGTACTGACCCGACCGCACCCGCTCGCGCACGGCGTCGGCCATCTCCACTGGCAGGGTGATGCTCATCTGACGTGTCGTCCGCACGGCTGGCCTCCTCGGGTCCAATAGGATTAAATCCTACTCGTTTCCGGGCTCGGCAGTGAAGGCCACGACACGGTTTGTCAGGACAGGCCGATGCTGAACGACCGGTCAGCGGCGTCCCGGGCAGGTACCAAGAGCTGGCCAGACCGGTTCTTGCCCCTTGCCGATCGCTCGATTCGCGTGAACGCTGTCGGGCATGCCCGACTCATCCGCACCACCACCCGCGACCGTGGGCCGTCCCGCTGCTCGAGCCCTTGAAGCCGCTGGCTATCGCACGATCGCCGATCTCGACGGAGCGAG
Source organism: Mycobacteriales bacterium (assembly GCA_039922195.1). GTDB lineage: Bacteria > Actinomycetota > Actinomycetes > BP-191 > BP-191 > JBDTYE01. Next base: position 777 of record JBDSAK010000092.1, on the reverse strand, counting down.
CGAGCACCAACTCCTGGCCCTGCATGGGGTTGGCCCACGGGCGATCAAGATCCTTCGCGAACACGGGGTCAAACTCGCACCGTGATCGCGCCCTCGTCGCCGCAAAGCGACAGCTATGCGCCGTCCACTCGTCCGGCGGTGGCCGCGGCGGATCGAGCAGGACGGTGGCTCGTACCGGTCCCGCGCAGCGCGGAGCCGGTGTCACCTGCTCAACTCCTTCTCCAGGCTGTCTGCGGGTTGTCGGCAAGGCGTGCGGCACGATGTGGGTGTGAAGAACCCGCCGGAAGACCGCCCGCTTCCCTCCGACGAGATCACCACCGAATTGCGTCGCCTGGCCAGGACTCTCATCACCCGCCTTGCCGGCGTCGCGACCGTCGAGGGCGGAGAGGAGATCGGTGTTGTGGAGGGTGCGAACGTGGATCCGGCTGCCCAGGGCGCCGTGCCCGTGTGGTGGATGCACTCGGCGGAGGACATCACCGTCGGGCTTGGCGACACACTCGGGTGGGACCTGCCGCGCACGGCGGAGAGCGTCGAGGTCGTGCGAGCGATCGTGGACGCGGCGGCAGCTGGCCTCGTCGAGGTGGGCAAGGGTCGCGGCATCACTACCTACCGAGTGCGGACGCCGGACGGTGTCATACGCGAGGACACGCACGAGACGCTTGCAGGCGACCTCCTGTCGATGCTGTGGAAGCCGCGCCTGCGCTGGGACGCCGCAGCGCCCTACTCACCGAGCACGGCCGCAAAGTAGCGAGCGACACCGACGCCGGCACGATTCCC
>JBDSAK010000091.1:0-2782 GCA_039922195.1 Mycobacteriales bacterium | reverse complement strand
CGCGCGGCCGCGTCGCGAAGTAGGCCGCCGACTGGGCTCGGGAGGTCCGCCTGGCATCGCCGGTCACGATGACCTGCCGCTGGATCTGGATCCACGGAAACACCAGCGCCGCCCGCGGATTCGCTGCGAGATCGCCGGCCTTGCGGCTCGAATAGTTCGTGTAGAAGACGAACCCCCGCTCGTCGTATCCCTTGAGGAGCACCGTCCGCGCCGACGGGATCGCGCCGTCGTCGGACGTCGCCAGGGTCATCGCGTTGGGCTCCGTGATGCCGGCGGCGACCGCAGCGTCGAACCAGCTGGTGAACTGGCGGACCGGGTCAACGTCCAGCTCGGGCTCGGTGAGCCCAGCCGTCGAGTACTCGGCGCGCAGCCGGGCCAGACGCACGCTCAGGCTCTCCGCCACCAGACCTCCTGGGGTCCATGATCGCAGCCTGGCTACCCGGACCGGATTCCACAACACCGGGCACAGCACGACAGAATGTCCTCGGCGCGACGCGTTGCGCAGGTGGCCCCAGGGCCGCGAGCCGGTGATGTCTTGTTGGGGAAGAGGCGTGCATGTCCGAGGTTAAAACGGGTCTCGAGGGCGTCATCGCGTTCGAGTCCGAGATCGCCGAACCGGACAAGGAAGGCAGCGCGCTGCGCTACCGCGGGGTCGACATCGAGGACCTCGTCGGTGCCGTCAACTACGAGCAAGTGTGGGGCCTGCTGGTCGACGGCTGCTGGGAGCCCGGTCTCCCTCCCGCCGAGCCCTGTCCGCTGCCGCTGCGCTCGGGTGACGCACGGGTCGACGTACAGGCCGCGCTCGCCGAACTCGGCCCGATGTGGGGCCTGGGTCAGCTGCTCGACATCGATGACGCCCAAGCGCGCGACGATCTCGCCCGATGCTCGGTCACCGCGATGTCGTTCGTCGCCCAGTCCGCGCGCGGTGATGCCACCCCCGTGCCGCAGGCGGAGATCGACAAAGCCTCGTCGATCCCCGAGCGCTTCGTCATTCGCTGGCGGGGCGAGGCCGACCCGGCGCACGTCAAAGCGATCAACGCCTACTGGATCTCCGCTGCCGAGCACGGCATGAACGCGTCGACGTTCACCGCGCGAGTCGTCGCCTCGACCGGCGCCGACGTGGGAGCGTGCCTCTCCGCTGCTGTCGGCGCGCTGTCCGGCCCACTGCACGGCGGCGCACCGTCGCGCGTGCTCGAGATGCTCGACGAGGTCGAGAAGGTCGGCGACGCCGAGCGCTACGTCAAGGAGGTCCTCGACCGCGGCGAGCGGCTGATGGGTTTTGGGCACCGCGTCTACCGCGCCGAAGATCCACGCGCCCGCGTCCTGCGCCGGACGTCGAAGGAAGTGAATTCGCCGCGCTACGACGTCGCGGAGGCGCTGGAGAAGGCGGCGATCGCAGAGCTGCACGCCCGCAAGCCCGATCGCGTCCTCGCGACCAACGTCGAGTTCTGGTCGGCCGTCGTACTCGACTTCGCGCAGGTGCCTCCGCACTTGTTCACGTCGATGTTCACCTGTGCGCGCACGGCCGGCTGGTCGGCGCACATCCTCGAGCAGAAGCGCACCGGCCGGCTGATCCGGCCCAGCGCCAAGTACATCGGCCCCGCTCCCCGCCCCCGATCCGCCGTGGCGCAGACCGCCGCAGATGTTCCCGCGTCCTAACCCCACCCGCCGACCAGCCGCGTAAAGGACCTGTTCGCCGTGCCAGAGATCGTGATTCCTGCCGAGCTGCTCCCCGCGGACGGGCGGTTCGGCTGCGGGCCGTCGAAGGTGCGTCCCGAGCAGCTGGCCGGTCTCGCGGCAACGGGAACGTCGTACCTCGGTACGTCGCACCGCCAGCCCGGCGTGAGGTCGGTAGTCGGTCGAGTGAGAGCTTCGTTGCGCGAGTTGTTCTCGCTGCCGGAGGGCTACGAGGTCCTGCTGGGCAACGGCGGGTCGACGGCCTTCTGGGACGCTGCGACACTCGGTCTGATCTCGCAGCGTTCTGAGCACCTGGTGTTCGGCGAGTTCTCTTCGAAGTTCGCCGAAGCGGCTGCTGCGGCGCCCTTTCTGGTCGACCCGCTGGTCATCAAGGCCGACCCGGGTACGTCGGCTGAGGCGGTCGCCGACGATTCGATCGACCTGTACGCGTTGACGCACAACGAGACGTCGACGGGTGTGATGACGACCATCGCGCGACCGTCCGGCGCTTCGGGCCTCGTGGTTGTGGACGCGACATCGGGTGCGGGCGCGCTCCCGATCGACCCGTCGCAGTTCGACGTCTACTACTTCGCGCCGCAGAAGGTCTTCGCCTCCGACGGAGGCCTGTGGCTGGCGTTGTGCTCGCCTGCTGCTCTGGAGCGGATCGAGTCGGTCAAGGCGTCCGGCCGGTGGATTCCGGCGTCTTTGGACCTGACGATCGCCCGCACCAATTCCGCTGCCGACCAGACCTACAACACGCCTGCTCTCGCCACGCTGTTCCTGCTGGCCGACCAGCTCGACTGGATTCTCGCTCGCGGCGGGCTCGCCTGGTCGACCGCACGGGTGACGGAGTCGTCATCGGCCCTGTACTCGTGGGCCGAGGCGTCGGCGTACGCCGAACCGTTCGTCAAGGACCCGGCGTCACGATCGCTCGTCGTCGGCACCATCGACTTCGAGTCGTCGGTCGACGCCGCCGCCGTCGCAAAGGTGTTGCGCGCGAACGGGATCGTCGACACCGAGCCCTACCGCAAGCTCGGCCGCAACCAGCTGCGAATCGGGATGTTCCCCGCCGTCGACCCGGACGACGTACGCGCCCTGATTGCCT
>JBDSAK010000090.1:0-6784 GCA_039922195.1 Mycobacteriales bacterium | reverse complement strand
GACCTCGACTTCTGTCACCCGCTCGACCAACAAGCCCCAGGCCAGCGACCACTACCGGCGAGGTGCAGCATGACTGTGCAAGACGAGCGGGTCGCTGCGTTCCACCGCTTGCACTCCTCAGGCTGCTTCGTCATGCCGAACCCGTGGGACGCCGGCAGCGCTCGTGCCCTGGAGCGGCTCGGCTTCACGGCGCTCGCGACGACGAGTGCCGGTTTCGCCTGGACGTTGGGCCGCGCGGACAACCAGGTCACCCTCGAGCAAACGCTCGAGCACCTGCGCGCCGTCGTAAACGCCGTGGACCTGCCGGTGAACGCCGATTTCGAGGGCGGATTCGCCGTCGATCCGCAGCAGGTCAACGTGAACGTGAAACGAGCCGCTGCCACCGGGATCGCCGGGCTCTCGGTTGAGGACTCCACGGGCGACGAGGCGCACCCCCTCCATGACTTCGATCTGTCCGTCGAGCGGGTTCGGGCCGCACGCCAGGCGATCGACGACAGCGGCACCGGCATTGTTCTGACCGGTCGGTCTGAGGGCTTCGTTGTCGGGCGTCCAGACATCGACGAGACGATCCGGAGGCTGCGGGCGTACTCAGACGCCGGCGCAGACTGCCTCTACGCTCCGCGGATCGAAGCCGTGGAGCACATTGAGGCGATCATTGCCGCGGTGTCGCCCAAGCCCGTCAACCTGCTGATCAACGCTCCGTTCGTCACCGTGGCGGAGGCGGCGGCGCTGGGAGTGCGGCGGATCAGTGTGGGGGGCACCCTCGCGCGCACTGCCTGGGCGGGATTCCTGCTGGCAGCACAGGAAATCGCGGACACCGGCACCTTCTCCCGGTTCGCGCAGTTGCCGAACGTCGATGCCCTGTTCGGCTAGTCGGTCGATGACTTCCGCCAGCGGTTTTCACAACCTATCGGGATCCCGGGAATGGCAACACGCAGAGCAGCTGGATCCTGCTGATGCGGTCGTCTGTGATCCAGTATGCAGCGAGCCATTCCACCCGCTTGCTGACCGGCACCTCGAGCGACTGCCCCGTCTCGTCGCGCGTGATGGTGCCGCCGGCGTGCGCGCGTACGACGACGCAGCCGTCAACTTCCACCGTCTCTTGCACGTCGATCCGCCAGTCAGGCCGCGATAACGCCTGCGTTCGATAGAACGCAAGCAGAGCCGTCATCGTGGCGGGCCAGTTGTGGCCGCCGCCTTGATAGTCGGGCGAGACCATCTCGACGACGCCGCTGAGGTCGTGCTGGTTCACCACGCGGTCGATGTAGGTGCGCACGAACTGGCCAAGAGGATCGGCGTGGTTCACGGAGCACCGCCCGACCCGTCGCTGCCGGGGGTGATCACGAAGCGCATGGCTGCGATTCTCGCGTAGAGCGGCGCCCTCCACTCCGGAGCCTCGGTCCGCAGAGTGACTGATCGGCCGCGGGCGTTCAGACTTCGAGTCATGACCTCGAAAATGTGGAATGTGACCGTTGACTGCCAGCAGCCGTGGGAACTGGCGCAGTTCTGGTCGAAGGCGATCGGCCGGCCGGTACATCCCGACAACGAGCCGGCCGACGAGGAGGTAGGGGTGGTGCTCGAAGGCGGTGGAGAGCTGATCTTCCAGCGCGTCCCCGAGCCCAAGACGGTCAAGAACCGCGTGCACCTGTGCCTGCGCCCGGATGGACCTCGCGACAACGAGGTTGACTGGCTCACCGGCGTGGGTGCGACGCTCGTGGACGATCGCCGGCGGGCGGACGGGACGGGATGGGCCGTCATGGCCGATCCGGAGGGCAACGAGTTCTGCGTGCTGCGCAGCGAGGCTGAGTTGCCGGCCGGGGTTAGCTGACGAGGCCTCCCGACCGAGTTCCGTTGTTGCTAATGTCAACTACAGTGCGTGAGGCCCCGATGTCGAGGCTCGCTTGGAATTGTCCCGTCTAAAAACAAGGGCGACGACTCGATGACGCAGGTTCCAGGCGAGAACCCCCCGCCGACCGACGGTGATGGCCCCACCACCTCGGGCGGCGATCGGCTGGCCCTGGAAATCCTCTACGTACGGCATGGCCGGCGCTGTTACTCACTCGCACACGCGATCACCGGCGATGACGATCTCGCTCGACAGGTCGTGCAGGACGTCTTTGCCGAAGCCGCCCACCTGCCGCTACCCGATGTAACAGCCGACAGGGTCGGCGTCTGGCTGATCTCGCGTACGCACCGCTTGGCGGTGCAGGCTCTGCGCCAGCCCGGTCACCGGCAACGGAGGCGGACCACGCCACAACTGCTCGCCGCGCTGCGCTCCCCCCCACCGGCCCGCGACCTCATTCCGACCCAGGGCCGGCGCACCGTCGGCGAGGCGATTCACGCGCTGCCCCAACCGGGCCTCGATGCCCTCGTGCTCGCGTACTTCGGCGGCTACACCCAGAGCGAGATTGCCACGATGACGACGACCCGGCTCGACGCCATCCGGCGCATCACGCACGCTGCCGTTCGCAGCCTCCGGTCGCGCGAGCCGTAGTAGGTGAGTGCTGCAGTGCCCACCCAGTCCCCGCCGCCCGAGGCACTCGCGCCCCTGGCTCACGCCCGCCTCGACGAACTGCTCGCCGAGTTGCTCGCGCGCATTGGCGACGTGCTGTTCACCCAGGACCGGCTCCGCGGGTTGCTCGACGCCGTCGTCGGCATCGCCGCCGACCTCTCCCTCGACAGCGTGCTGCAACGCATCGTGCACGTCGCCTGCCAACTCGCCGACGCGAGGTACGGGGCCATCGGCGTGCTCGGCGCCGGCCCCGATCGGCGGCTGCGGGAGTTCGTCACGTATGGCCTGATCGACGAGCAGCGGTTGGCGATCGGTGACCTGCCCCGCGGTCACGGGATCCTCGGCGTCATCATCGACAATCCCGAGCCACTGCGGCTGACCGCCCTTGGCGACAACGCCGACTCCTTCGGCTTCCCACCCAACCACCCGCCGATGGGCACGTTTCTCGGCGTGCCCATCCGGATCCGAGACAAGGTGTTCGGCAACCTGTACCTCACCGAGAAGCAGGGCGGTGGTGGCTTCACCGACGGCGACGAAGAAATCGTCGTAGCGCTCGCCGCTGCGGCCGGCGTAGCAATCGAGAACGCCCGGCTCTACGAGGAGAGCGAGCGGCGGCAACGCTGGCTCACCGCGGGGTCCGACATCACCGCCGCCCTGCTCGGCCAGATCAGCCGCAATGACGCGCTGCAACTGATAGCCGAGCGCGGACGTGAAGTGGCCGAAGCTGTGGTCGCTGCCGTGCTGTTGCGCGGCAGTGGTGGCCGGCTACTCGTCGAGGTCGTGTCCGGCGCCTCCGCCGACCGGCTGATCGGCGCCGACGTACGGCAGGACGACACGGCCGCAGGCAGAGTGCTCGACGGCGGCGAGCCGGTCATCGTCGACGACGCCCTCGAAGCCGGCCGTATCGCGGCCAGCGGCTTCTCGACCGACGAGGGGTGGCCCGAGCTCGGGTCGCTCGCGCTGCTGCCGATGCACAGTGGCGGTCTGGTCGCGGGCATCCTCGCGGTCGGCTGGTCCACCGAGCGGGAGCAGGTGTTCCGAGACACCGACCTTCGGCTGCCCGCGTCCTTCGCGGAGCAAGCGGCGCTGGCCCTTCAACTAGCCCGGGCGCAGGAAGACCGGCGCCGGCTGGCGGTGTTCGAGGACCGCGATCGCATCGGCCGCGACCTGCACGACCTGGTGATCCAGCGACTGTTCGCGATCGGGCTGACACTGGAGAACTCCTCGCGGCTCATCGGCCAGCCTGGGGTCGTCGCGGAGCGGATCAGCAACGCCGTGGACGACATCGATGCCACCATCAAGGACATCCGGCGCAGCATCTTCGAGTTGGGTGCCCCGGCCGAATCGACGGACGTACGCGCCGAACTCGCGGCCAGCATCGCCTCGGTGGCGCCTGCCCTCGGGTTCACCCCGCAGCTGTCGACCCAAGGCCCGGTCGACAGCCTGATGTCGGCCGAGCTGCGACCGCACGTGCTCGCCGTACTCCGCGAGACCTTGTCCAACGTGGCCCGGCACGCGCAGGCGACCAGCGCACAGGTGCTGCTTCAAGCAGGGGACGAGATGGTGCTGACCGTCTCCGACGATGGCTGCGGAATCGCGGAAGGCTCCCGCGAGAGCGGGCTGCGCAACATGCGCGAGCGGGCCGAGGTGCTCGGCGGGACGTTCCAGGTACGGTCAGGCGACGACGCAGGAACCGTCGCCACCTGGCGCGTACCTGTCAGCTGAGTCGCTAGGAGACTCGCTGCGTGAGTACGTCCGCGACCGAGCGGCGCGGCGACGCGACGCCGCCCCCGCCGTGCCCGATCCGGAGCAGCATCTGCGGGTGACCGATAATCCCCAGCTCGGCACCCAGCCGCGCGCGCGTGAACGGCACCTCGAGCGCCTGGGTGAGGGGTGAGACCTGCACCCCGTGGACGGTCGCCTCGAGCAGCACCCGGCCCAGCGCCTGCCCTGCCTCGACCCAGGCGCGGTGGTCGTCGTCGTCAGTTCCGAGCACCATGATCAGCGGGCGTTCCACCACCGGCGGTTGCTCTCGGTGCCTCACGACGAAGCGCTCGCGGTCGGCCACGAAGTCACGCAACCGGATGTTGGAGCCACGCTCTGCCGGTGGGGTTGCCGGCACCGCCGCCTCGGGGACACCGTCGCGAGCGGCCCCGTCGCTCTGCGTCCAGTGACGCAGCTCCTTGATGTAGCGCGGGTTGGCCGACTCGATGTCGTCAGCGTGCGCCTGCAGGACGGCGACCGCAGTGGCGTCTTGCGGACCGACGCTCTGCAGCCACGCGTTCTCGGCGGCAGCAGCGTGCTGCAGCGCTCGTACTGTGGCATCCGGCACGGGCTTGCCGCTGAACGGCTCACGCGAGGTATGCCGCAGCGGGATCGCCCTGGCGAGGACCCGCTCCGCGGCGGGGGGGGCCGCCATGTCGAGCCGGATGTCTGCCAGATGAGTGGGCTCGGCCGGATTCGGCAGCAGCTGCACGCTGGTCGCGTGACCGGCCGCAGCCGCGGCGAGCCGGGCGTGGAGCAGCGCCGCACCGCAGCTGATGTGGCGGGCCCGGCCGGTCGGGTCGAGCACGTCGAGGCCCCGAGACGGGTCCGTCCACAGCTCGATCGTTTGCTGGTGGGTGACGAACCGCCACGGCTGCGTGTTGTGAATAGAGGGGGCGAGGGTTGCCTGCTCAACGATGTCGCGCAGCGTGTTCTTGTCCATCAGCGCAGCGCGCCGAACCTGTTGACCAGCGGCCGCCGCTCCCAGATCCGGCCGAGACCGAAGGTGCGACCGGCACTTGCCAGAACGAGGATCACCAGGACGAGCGCGTAAACGATGTGGTCGTCCAGCACCGGGTTGTTGGCCGGGGGGAGCACTGCTGACCACATCATGAGGAGCAACGTGACGCCGGATACCGCGGCGATACGCATGGTGACGCCGAGGATGAGCGCGAGGCCGATGCCGAACAGGGCGGCCATGAACAGCGCGTCAGCCCAGGCTGCACCGGCGAAGCTCTGGTAGAAGTCGGCGAACGGTCCCGCGGTGGCATGGCCGAGGAAGCCCGCGGTCGGGCTGCCGCCGTCGATCCAGGCGCCCTTCGCCGGCGTCGCGTACCCCAGACCGAACATCTTGTCGATGAACGCCCACATGAAGACCGAGCCGAGCACGATCCGTGTGACTGCCAGGGTGTAGCGGTAGGCGCGGTGGCCGCGGGTCTCTTCGAACGTTGCTTCGGCGACATATGCGTCGTCGGTGCGCACCACTGGTGAGTTCCGGTGGGTGGTCGGTGTCGGTCGGTAAGCGGTCATGGTGCCCTCCTGATTGGCGATGTCCGTTTGTTGAGGACACGTCGATCATCGCCGCGGGAAGGGGTCGCCCCCCAGGGACCAAAGACCCTCGACCGTCAGGCAGATGGCCCGAGATCTGCCGGACTTAGTGCGACACCCGGCCAAGCTCGGCCGCACTGACGGTGCGCATCAGCGGTTGCCGGGGCCGGCTACTTTGCCGGGTGCTTGCTGGCGAACACGGCAGCCTGCGTGCGGCGTTCCATCCCGAGCTTGGCGAACAGCGACGACACGTAGTTCTTCACGGTCTTCTCGGCCAGGAACATCCGTTCGGCGATCTGCCGGTTGGTCAGGCCCTCGCCGATCAGTTCGAGAATGCGGCGCTCCTGCTCGGTAAGCGAGGCCAGCGCCTTGTCCTCCTCGGGACCGGCACGCAGCCGCTCGAGCACCCGCGCCGTCACGGCCGGATCGAGCATCGACTGCCCGGCCGCCACCCGGCGCACGGTGTCGACCAGGTCGTGACCGCGGATCTGCTTGAGCACGTAGCCCGCGGCGCCGGCCATGATCGCGGCGAACAGCGCCTCGTCGTCGTCGTACGACGTGAGGATCAGCGCCGCGATCTCGGGGTTGGACGACCGGATCTCGCGGCACACGTCGATGCCGGACCCGTCAGGCAGCCGGCCGTCGAGGACGGCCACGTGGGGGCGCGTCGCCGGAATACGCCTGATGGCCTCGGCGGCGAGACCCGACTCGCCCACCACCTCGATGTCGCCGTCAGCCTCTAGCAGGTCCTTCAGTCCGCGGCGGACGACTTCGTGGTCATCGAGCAGGAACACCCGGATGGTGGGAACGGCGGAGCCGGCATCGGTCATCTGCCCAGTCTCCCCGCTCACCCACGGTAGTCGTCGTATTCAGGCAAAGAGGGGGCCTAAGGCCCGGCGGACAGAGTCGAACGCCGCTGTTCACCACGGGCCCGGCGAACGAGACTTGGCCCAGGGTCAC
>JBDSAK010000089.1:0-2819 GCA_039922195.1 Mycobacteriales bacterium | reverse complement strand
TCTCGGTCGCGCCGTCGATCTTCAGGTCGAAGCGGCCGGCGTCCGTGCTCGGAACGAGGTTCTTGACGACCTCGATCGTGGGCTCGCGGTAGTTGCCGAAGTCCAGGGCCGTGAAGTTCGAGCTTGCGGTGAACGTCCGGGTGTAGTGGCAGCTGTCGGTGCCGCCGGAGGACGGCGTCCCCGCCGGACCCGGTGCGCCACCGCAGTACCACGTCGACGTGTCGCCGGCGGGCGGCGCCTCACGGATGGTCCTCTCGCCGGAGCCGATGCCGGTGATCGTGTAAGAGCCGAGCGGCGCGCCCGGGGAGGTGCCGTCGGCCGTGATCGCGAAGGGCTCGCCGGCGTCGTAGCCCATGTCGTTGTTCGAGTCGGCGTAGATGCGCCACCCGGCGAGGCCGGGCTCGCCGGCGTCCTTGACGCCGTTGGCGTTGCGGTCCTCGAACTTCGTGCCGCTCGCGGTGCACTGGCGCAGGATGATCGGCGCCGGCGTGACGGTGTCCTGCAGCGCCGAGCTCAGCGACGCCGAGGAGCGCGTGTGCAGCTGCACCTGGCCGAAGCTGAAGCACGGGTCGGCTCCCGTGCCGATCGTGTTGGTGATGTTGACGGCGCCCTCGCCGAAGGTGCCCTTGACGAACGTGGTCGGAAGCGGGCCCGCCGGGGTGCTCGTCGAGGTCGCGAGGTAGTTCGTGATCGCGTTGTCGAAGTTGATGTAGCCCTGCGAGCTGCCGAGCGGCAGCGTGACGGGCGAGAAGCTGCCGGTCTTGCCCTCGGGGCAGGCGGCCGGGCCGACCGAGTCGGCGGTCCAGCGGTAGGCGGTGAAGATGACGCTCTTGCTCGACGGGTTGATCTCGTAGCTGATCAGCAGGTCGCCGTTGGAGCGGCAGGGGATCACGGTGCCCTGGGAGTTCGTCCACAGCGTCGTGACCTTGTTGAGCTCGAAGCCGAGGAACGCGTTGGCGTTGGACGGCGACTCGCGCTGGAAGGCGAAGTACAGGAACTGGTCGCCGAGCAGCGGGTCCTTCAGGCTGAAGGCCGCCAGCGCGTTGGACTTCGCCGGAGCGATGCCGCCGTCGGTGCTCGACAGCGTCCAGGTGTCGGGCGAGTCTTCCCGGCCGGCGTAGAAGTAGTCGGGACCGGTCGACGCGGGCACGGGCGAGTCGATCGTCGACGTGACCTGGTTGGCGTAGGACTGCCAGTCGGTGTACGAGCCGCTCGAATCCTGGTCGCCGTCGGCGGCGGTGAAGGTCGAGCCGGGCAGCGGCGAGGCGCTGAAGGATGATGCGGCCGCACCCCGGGTCGTCACGCCGGCGAAGACGACGACGAACATGGCCAGCGTGGTCGTGCAGAGGCTTCGCAGCCCTCCACGCGTTCTCAGATTGACGTCCATGTCTGCCTTCCGTGGTGTGTTGACCGTGCGCGTCCAAGCGCACTTCTCGCTGAGCGATCCTGCTCCGGCGAGGGCGGAGAAGAGGTTCCGGTCCCTAGGTTGTAGCGGACACGAGATCTCTCAGCCAACCCGCAACGGCGCGATCGGACTACGATATTCGTCCAGATTGCGTTTGAAATCGAGCGGTCCGCTCAGGTTCTGGCCAGGCTGCGCCGATATGGACGCCCCGATGTGCGGCGTCAGCTGATGAAGATCGGCGTGCCGACCGGAACCTGGTCGTAGAGCTTGATCACGTCCTCGACGAGCATCCGGATGCATCCGTGGGACGCGTTGGAGCCGATCGAGTAGCGGGCGTCGGTGCCGTGGACGCCCACGCCGTCGTAGATGCCCAGCCAGCGCGCCTTCAGCGGGTTGTTCGGTGCGCCGCCGGGGATCACCGACCCGGCGAGCGAGCCCGCCCACGCCGAGTTCGGCACGCTCCACGCCGGATTGACCGCCTTGTTGTGGATCGTGTAGCGGCCCGCCGGCGTCTCGAGGCCCGCCTGGCCCACCGCGATCCCGTAGCTGACGGCCTTCTTGAGCTTCTTGAAGAGCGTGATCCGGTAGCGCGAGCGGTCGACCGTCAGCACGACCGGGTACGTCTTCGCGAGGCGCTTCGTCGTGACCTTCGGCACGGTCTTGCGCAGCTTCGCTCGCAGCTCGCGCGGGCCGACGATGTCCGATACGAGCGCGCGCACGACCTGCGCGCGCAGCTCATCGGGATCGACGGACAATCCGTTGACCGCCTTTCGCACCTGGACACGGTCGCCCCGGACGGTGATGTCGGCGTCGACGGGCTTGCGCGTCACCTTCACCCGGACCCTGTCGACGAGCCGCTGGACGGCTGCCCGCGAGTATCCGACCTCCGGCTCGACGGTGGAGTTCACCGCGCCGCCGGTGAGCCCGCGCCACGTGCGCTGCAGGATCGAGCCGTCGCGACCGCGCTTGACGGCCGCGGTCACCATCGCGTCGATGTCGGCCTTGATCCGGGCCTCGCGCGCGGACAGCGGGAAGCGCGTGTCCCCCGCGAGGACGACGAGCCGCCTTTGCAGCCTGTCGAGCATGCTCGCGCGCAGCTTCGCGCGCGCGGCGTCGGCCTCCAGGCCGCCGACGTCGACGGTGCCGACCCTGACGCCCTTGGCGATCGCGTCACTGCGGCTGCTGTCATAGGCGAAGACGCTGCCCGCGCATGCGAGCGCGACGACGAGCACCGAGGCGATGATGAGCAATGGAGAGCGGCGCATAGGGTGAGCAGCGCGCTCACTTTAGGGCACGCTTAGGGGGAAAGTGCGCGCTGCAGTGTGTTTTTCGTCACACCTTGGCGCCGCGCCGCAACACAGGTTCGAGATTGGCCTCGAGCTCTTGCCAGTCGGGCGCGCAGATCACGTCCTCC
>JBDSAK010000088.1:0-3777 GCA_039922195.1 Mycobacteriales bacterium | reverse complement strand
CGGTGTCGGCAGTGCTCGCGGAACGCGACGATCGGGTCGTCGTCGACGGCATCCGCGGGCTCACCGCGGGTGACGCAACTCTGGTCCGCAGCCGGCTGCTGGCCGGCTTCGGTTGTTGCGCGCCGGCCGAGCCCATCGCCGAGATTCGCGCTCTCGGCTTGCTCGAAGGGCTGTGAATGGCCGGTTGGGTGCCGGTCCCCGACGGGTCGGACTTCACGATGGAAAACCTGCCGTACGGCGTCTTCACGCCGGCCGGCGGTACACCGCGGATCGGCGTCGCGATCGGCGCGCACGTTCTCGACCTCTCGATCGCGCTGTCGAGCGAATCCTTTGCCGCTTCTTCATTGAACGCCTTCATGGCCGCCGGCCCCGACGTGTGGGCGGCAACCCGCGGCCGCGTTCGAGATGTGCTGACCAGTCGCCCGGCAGATCTGCCCGACGATTCCCTTGTACCGCAGGCGGATGTCGCGATGTCGATGCCCTTCGAGGTCGCCGACTACGTCGACTTCTATTCGTCGATCGAGCACGCGACCAATCTTGGCCGGCTGTTTCGGCCAGGTGGCGAGCCGCTGTTGCCCAACTGGCGGCAGCTGCCCGTGGGTTACCACGGGCGCGCGGGCACCGTCGTCGTGAGCGGAACGCCGATCATGCGGCCGCACGGTCAGCGGCTGGTTGCCGGCGTACCTGCCTTCGGGCCGTCGCTGCGGCTCGACTTCGAGGCCGAGGTCGGGTTTGTCATCGGGATGCCGACTCGGCTCGGCGAACGCGTCGGCACGAGCGACGTGCATCGGCACGTCTTCGGCGTCGTACTCGTCAACGATTGGAGCGCGCGCGACATCCAGGCATGGGAGTACCAGCCGCTCGGGCCGTTCCTCGGCAAGTCGTTCGCGACGTCGATATCGCCGTGGGTGGTGCCACTCGCCGCACTCGAAGAGGCCCGAACCGGACAACCGGCGCAGGACCCCCGACCGATGGACCATCTGCAGTGCGAGGACGATTGGGCACTCGACATCGAGTTGGAGGTGGCTCTCAACGGGACCGTGATCTCGAGGCCCCCCGTCGCCGGGCTCTACTGGACCATCGCGCAGCAGCTCGCGCACATGACGTCGAACGGCGCCAGCCTGCGCACCGGTGACCTGTTGGCCACGGGCACGGTGTCCGGTCCGGACAGGGGCCAGCGCGGCAGCATGATCGAGCTCAGCTGGAACGCTGCCGAACCCATCACTGTGGGCGGCGCTGAACGGACGTTCCTCGAGGACGGCGACGAAGTCGTCATGCGCGCGCGCACGATGCGCGGGCCGCGCTTCGGGTTCGGCCACGTCAGCGGCATCGTCCAGCAGTGACCTATCTCGACGTCGCGCATGTGTCATTCACGCTGCCGAGTGGGCGGCAGCTGCTCGACGACGTGTCGTTCCGCGTCGGCGACGGAGCTCATGCCGCACTCGTCGGCGCCAACGGCACCGGCAAGACGACGCTGCTCCGGATGATCGCGGCTGACCTGGCGCCTCATGCGGGTTCGATCGGCTGCGATGGCCGGCTCGGCGTGATGCGGCAGTTCATCGGCTCGATCCGCGACGACAGCACCGTTCGTGACTTCCTGCTCGGACTCGCTTCGGTCGCCGTACGGGAAGCCGGTCTGGCTGTCGACGCGGCCGAACTCGCGATGACGGAAGCGGACGACGAGCCGACACAGATGCGCTACGCCTCAGCCCTCACGCAGTGGGGCGACGCGGGGGGCTACGAGGCCGAAGTCCAGTGGGATGTGTGTACGACGCTGGCGTTCGGGCTGCCCTTCGAGCGGGCGCAGAACCGCCTGGTGCGCACCTTGTCCGGCGGCGAGCAGAAGCGGTTGGCGCTGGAAGTGCTGCTGCGCTCGGACTATGACTTGCTGTTGCTCGACGAGCCGGACAACTACCTCGACATCCCCGGCAAGCGCTGGCTGGAAGAGGCGATCGTTGCGTCGCGCAAGACGATCCTCTTCGTGACCCACGACCGGGAAATGCTCGCCCGCACGGCAGACCGCATCGTCACGCTGGAAGGATTCGACACGTGGGTGCACGGTGGCGGCTTCGCCACGTACCACGATGCGCGCAGAGCGCGACACGATCGGATGGCCGAGCTCCGTCGCCGGTGGGACGAGGAGCACGAGCGATTGCGGCAGCTGGTCATCACCCTGCGGGTGCAAGCGTCGATCTCTCCTGACATGGCGAGCAAGTACCACGCGATGCAGACGAGGTTGCGCAAGTACGAGGAAGCCGGACCGCCCCCGGAGCGTCCCGCCGAGCAGACAGTCACGATGCGCCTCGCTGGCGGGCGCACCGGAAAGCGAGCTCTCGTCGTACGACAACTCTCGATTGCCGAGCTGACCCAGCCCTACGACCTCGAGGTCTTCTACGGCGAACGAGTTGCGGTGCTCGGGCGCAACGGGACAGGCAAGAGTCACTTCCTTCGGCTGCTGTCAGGTGAATCACTTCCGCACGTCGGCGATTTCACGATCGGGGCGCGCGTGCAACCTGGGTACTTCAACCAGACACACGACAACGCCGATCTGATGGACCAGACCCTGGTCGAGATCCTGTGGGGCGAAGCGCACAATCGCGGCGCCGCCATCAGCCGTCTTCGCCGGTATGAACTCGATGGTGCCGCGGACCAGACGTTCAAAACGCTCTCGGGTGGTCAGCAGGCGCGCATGCAGATCCTGCTGCTCGAGGTCAGCGGCGCGAACATGCTGTTGCTCGACGAGCCGACTGACAACCTCGACCTGGCGTCAGCCGAGGCACTCGAGGACGGTCTGGCCGGCTTCGACGGCACGGTCATCGCGGTGACGCACGACCGCTGGTTCATGCGCGGCTTCGATCGGTTTGTCGTGTTCGAGCAGGACGGCACCGTGCGCGAGACCACCGAAGGCCCCGAAGCGGATGCGAAGTGAGCGAGACGCAGGCCAACAACTCTCCGCGGCGGGTGGTCCCCGGGGTCGACGGCCCGGATGACCGTGGGCGGGTGGGACTCGACCACGTGGGCCGAGTCCTGGACGGTAACGATGGCGTCGTCGTACGCGACGTGGAGGTCGTGAGCAACGGTTGGCACGTACTGCGCCGTACGACGTTCGACTACCGGCACAGCGACGGCCACTGGTCCCGGGAGCAACGCGAGACGTACGACCGCGGTAACGGTGCGACGATCCTGTTGTACGACACCCTCCGCGGCACCGTATTGCTGTCGCGACAGTTCCGCTTCCCCGTGTACGTCAACGGCCACCCCGACGGGCTACTCATCGAAGCTGCGGCCGGACTCCTCGACGACGACGATCCGGAGACAGCGATCCGCCGCGAAGCATCTGAGGAGCTCGGCGTGGACGTCGGGGAACTCACCCATGTCTTCGACGTTTACATGAGTCCAGGATCAGTCACCGAGCGGGTGCACTTCTACGCAGCGCCGTATACGCAGGCGAGTCGCACTCGTATCGGCGGCGGGATTGCTGCCGATGGCGAGGACATCGACGTACTCGAGCTGTCGTTCGCCGAGGCGCTGGCGATGATTGACGACGGTCGCATCGCTGATGCGAAGACAATCATGCTGCTGCAATGGGCCGCACTCCGTGGGCCGTTCGCTGGTACCCCCTGTCCGTAACAGGTAGATCGCATCAGGGCGGTGTTGCGGTCCAGCTGCCGTCGTGGTGGCGGGTGAGGGTCCAGCCTCCCTCGTGGACGAGCCAGTGGTGGAACGCGCAGAGCAGCGCGAGGTTGGCGAGGTCGCTGGGGCCGCCGTTGGCCCAGT
>JBDSAK010000087.1:0-7588 GCA_039922195.1 Mycobacteriales bacterium | reverse complement strand
CGTCGGCCAGCTGACGCTGCACATGGGTGCTGACGACCTCGGCTCGATCATGCTCGAGGAGAACGTCGTGTCGATGGCCGGCGCCAAGCACCGGTCCAACCGGCTCGAGATCATTCACATGATCCGCACCGCCGACCGCATCCCGGCGCAGCGCAACACGCTCTACGAAATCCTTGCTGTGCATGACGATCCGGCACTTGACCCGCAGGACTACGTCCCCTCGCACTTCGCGTCGACCGCACTGCAGATCCAGCCCGCGTGACCGCAGTCTCGGTCCTGCACTGCGCGCCCGTCGTACTTCCGATCAGCGCCCCGCCGATCCACGACGGTGCGGTCGCGATCGCCGGCGACCGGATCGCCGCCGTCGGTCCGCGCGAGGAACTGCAGGCGCAGTACGCCGACGCGCGCGTCCGCACGTGGCGCGGCGTACTCACGCCGGGCCTGGTCAACGCGCACGCGCATCTCGAGTACACGGACTTCGCCGACTTGGCATCGACTGGCTTGCCGTTCGACGAGTGGATCCAGCTCGTCATCGCGCGCAAGGCGACGTACACCCCGGCGATGTGGATGGAGAGCGCGCGGCACGGCGTACATCAGCTCCTGAAGTCCGGCACGACCTGCGTCGCCGACATCATCACGAACGGTCCTGGGATCACCGCCACTGCGGCGACGGGGCTCGCCGGCATCTCGTACGTCGAGATGGTCGGCGTCGACGAGAAGCGGTGGCTCGAGGCCCTCGCCCGAATTGCCGCGATCTTCCAAGGCGCGCTTCCCGGACGGACGCTCGGCATGAGCCCGCATGCGCCGTTCACTCTCGGCACCGAGATCATGCGCCGGCTGGGGAAGCTGGCTCGCTCGCAGGGGATGCGGCTGCACCCGCATGTGGCCGAGTCGCCGAGTGAAGTCGAGTACGTCGCGACCGGCGGTGGCCCATTCGGCGTGCAGCCGCCAGGCACCACCTTTGACTACGAACTGCGCGGCGTCGGCTGCGCGATGTCGCCGACGGCGTACGTCGACTCGCTCGACCTGCTCGGCGCCGACGTACACATCGCCCACGGCGTCCACGTCGATGCCGCCGATCGCGCGTTGCTGCGCTCGCGCGGCACCGCCGTCGCCTTGTGTCCACGATCGAACGCGCTCCTGCACGCCGGGACCGCGCCGGTGGCGGCGTATCTCAGTGAGGGCAATGCGATCGCTGTGGGCACAGATGGCCTGACGTCGTCGCCGTCGCTCGACGTACTGGACGACGTACACACGTTGCGAGAAATCGCCGTGGCGCAAGGGTGTTCGGCCGACGACCTCGACCGCCGCCTCGTCGAAGCGGTGACTTCGGGTGGCGCGTACGCGATGGGTCTGACCGATGTGGGTCGCCTCGAAGTTGGCGCTCGCGCGGACATCGCTGTGTTTGACGTACCGACCGACGGCGATCCGTACGCCGCGCTCGTCGCGTCAGGCGCCGGAAAGTGCGTAACGACAGTGCTGGCGGGCCGCATAGTCCACCGCCGATGACCGCCAGGTGGAGTTGGCTGCGCCGCATTAGGCGGTGGACACGTATCCGTGCGATGACGGAGCAACAAATCGTCGCCGGGTTCGTTTCACTTGTGCTGCTCGCCGCCGTCGGGGGCTCCGAGGCGTATGCCGACTGGCGCGTCCGGGGATCACTCGTTCGGATCGACGCGATCGTGTGGGCGGTCGAGGAAAACCGCGAGGCGGCAGACAGCGTCTCGGTCGTCTTCGAAGTGAATGGCAGCAGGGTTCTTGCCATTCTCCGGACGGATGAGGGCTTGCGCGAAGGCGACACGGTGCGGATCGAGTACGCCCAGTCACACGTCGACCGGGTGAGGCTCGCTGGCTCCAACTGGGATCGGGTGTGGGCGTGGTTCGGGCTGCTGGCGCCGTTGGCGGGGCTGGTGTTTCTCACCAGGCAGGCGCTGCGGCTTCGTCGACGCAATGCCGCTGCCTATCGACCGGACGGGTCAAGAGTCAGCGGCCACGCGCCGCAAGAGACCTGAGCGAGCACGCCCGCCCGCGTGCGGTGAGTATTGACGAATACATACGCAGTACGGTGATCCACGCGGCAACAGACCGATAATCTCGTTCCACGGCCGCCTGGATCATGAGGCTTGGGGCGAGGAGCACCGCGTGAGCAGGGCTGAGCTGGACAAGTCGCCGGGCGACGTTGCGGCGATGTTCGATGACGTCGCGCCGCGCTATGACCGCACCAACGCGGTGCTCTCGATGGGTCGCGATCGCCGTTGGCGCAAGGTCGTCGCGGACACAGTCGCATTGCAGCGCGACGAGGTTGCCCTCGATCTGGCTGCGGGCACCGGTACGTCGTCCGCCGCGATCGCCGCGCGCGGCGGTCACGTGATCGCGTGCGACTTCAGCCTCGGCATGCTGCGCGAAGGCCGCCGGCGCCGACTGCAGACCGCGTTCGTCGCGGGCGATGCCCTCAAGTTGCCGTTTGCCGATGACTCATTCGACGCGGTCACGATCACATTCGGCCTGCGCAACCTCAGCGACATCGACGCGGGGCTCGCCGAGATGTTGCGCGTCGCCAAGCCCGGCGGCCGGCTGGTGATCTGCGAATTCAGCCATCCGACGGCTGCGGCATTCCGGACGGTCTACATGAACTACCTGATGCGCGCGCTCCCGACGATTGCCAAGACGGTCTCGAGCAACCCGGATGCCTACGTCTACCTCGCCGAATCCATCCGCGCGTGGCCGGGTCAGACCGCGCTCGCACACCGGATCACGGCAGCCGGCTGGGAGCAGGTGAAGTTCCGCAATCTCACCGGCGGCATCGTCGCCGTACACAAAGCTGTCCGGCCGGTCGCCTCGACCGGCACCTGAGGTTCACGTGGGGAGTGGGCGCTGACCGAGTGACCACTTCCGGCTAACTGTCCGACCGGATCACGCTCAACCGGACGCGGTCAGCAGTCACTCGCGAGGCGTAGCGGCGCCTAGTGGCAGCTCGGCGACCATCCGCCACGAGTCCGGCGACCGCGACCCGCAGATCACCTGCACGGTTGTCACGGACGTGCTGATCGGAAGCTGAGGGAGTACGGCGTCAGCCGCTGCCCGCAGGTCGGCCAGCGGTGCTCTGTCGCCGATGGTGAGGTGCGGAACGGGGTCGGCGAACGCGCCGCCGTACGGCAAATAGCTCGGGAAGGCGGCGCACACGGTCGCGGTGAGTGCCCTGAACGGGACTTCCGGCTCCGGAGCGAGCCAAACGACCTGTTCGCCGAACCACTCCACCCGCGCGAAATCGGCATCGAACGCAGCCACGCTCTGGACCGCGGCGGCGAGCGCCTCGAGAACGGCGGGGGTGATCTGGGCCGGTGGGACGAACGAGTAGAGCACCGTCACATGCGCCGGCACGCCCCAACCGGCGGCCGGGTCGAGGCGCGACCGCCACCGACCGACCGCAGCGTCGGCCTCGGGCACGGCGACGATGACCGCACTCTCGGTCGGCGCAGCGTCGTCCATTCGCGAGCTCCCTTGGGGTAGTTGATCTGTGGCGGGGTTGATCTTGGGCCCCGCGTGCGTTGGCGCGCACTGCGCCACTGATCATCCGGAACGGGGGACAGTTGCCAAAGCTGAGCACTGCGTTGGCGCGGTGAGCGGGTGCCGCCGTACACTCCCAACCGGCTCGTGAAGATTTTCACAAGCGCCCCGGCCGCCCGACCAGCGGACCAGGCGCGGCAGCGGAAGTAGGCCGACGGGTGATGACGTCTGACGCGTCCACGTCGCACACCGGGTACGACGCCGACGTCATCGTCGTCGGCGCAGGTCCTGGCGGTTCTGCAGTGGCCTACCACCTGGCGCAAGCCGGCCTCGACGTACTCGTGCTCGAGAAGTCAGCGTTCCCGCGGGAAAAGGTGTGCGGCGACGGCCTGACGCCGCGCGCCGTCAAGCAGCTCATCGCGATGGGCATCGACACGTCGCCGACCGCGCCGGGCTGGATCCGCAACGAGGGCCTGCGCATCATCGGCGGCGGCGTCCGCATGGAGCTGCGCTGGCCGGAGCTGGCGACCTACCCCGACTACGGCTTGGTCCGGCCTCGGCTCGACTTCGACGAGTTGCTGGCAAGGGCAGCGCAGAAAGCCGGCGCCAGACTCCAGGAACTCACCGAGGTCACCGGACCGGTCCTCGATGACACCGGCCGCATCGTGGGCGTCACCGCGAGAAGGATCCCGCCCGACGACGGCCATCGCCGCAGCCGCGAGCGGCACGCCAGCGACGAGGTCACCTACCGGGCGCGGCTCGTGATCGCCGCCGACGGCAGCTCCAGCCGGATCGCGCTCGGCATGGGCATGCCCAAGCGCGACGACCGGCCGATGGGCGTCGCCGTACGCCGTTATTACAAGAGCCCGCGCCACGCCGACAACTACCTTGAGTCGCACCTCGAACTCTGGCAAGGTGACCGGCTGCTGCCCGGCTACGGCTGGATCTTCGGTGTCGGCGACGGCACCAGCAACGTCGGGCTCGGGCTGCTCAACACCAGCGACGCGTTCCGCAACACCGACTACCGCAAGCTCCTGCGCAGCTGGCTCGACGGCATGCCGCAGGAGTGGGGCTACACCGAGGACAACGCGACCGGGCCGGTGCGCGGCGGGGCGCTGCCGATGGGCTTCAACCGGCAGCCTGCGTACCAGAAAGGGCTCGTGCTGATCGGCGACGCGGCCGGCGCCGTCAATCCCTTCAACGGCGAGGGAATCGCCTACGCGATGGAAACCGGACTGCTGGCGGCCGAGATCATCACCCAGTCGCTCGCCCGCGACAGTGACGCGCTACTGCACAGCTACCCCAAGGAGCTCAAGGCGCGGTACGGCGGCTACTACACGTTGGGCCGCGTCTTCGTCTCCGCGATCGGCAACCCGCACGTCATGAAGATCGCTACCAAGTACGGTCTGCCGCGGCCGTTGCTGATGAAGTTCACGCTCAAGCTGCTCGCCAACCTCACCGACCCGCGCGGCGGCGACGCGATGGACCGGATCATCAACGGCATGGCCAAGATCGCGCCCGCCGCATGAGCCGCCGCAGGGGCCATCGCAGGCAATTTTGGGCGGGCTCAGCAGCCCGCTTAGATTAGCCCCGGACTCACCTGGCAGTTTGACCCAGAGCCGACCCCAGCGCACCGCGAAACAAGGAGGAACGACTGTGCTCAAGCTGTACGCACCGATCGTCATCCTTTTCGTGCTCGCGGCTGCGTTCGCCATCGTTTCCGTTGTTGTCGGCCCGCTCATCGGCCCGCGCCGCTACAACAGGGCCAAATCCGACGCGTATGAGTGCGGCATCGAGCCCACTCCGGCGGCCGAGGGCAACCGCGTCCCGGTGAAGTTCTACCTGACCGCGATGCTCTTCATCATCTTCGACATCGAGATCATTTTCTTGTACCCGTGGGCGGTTGCCTTCGGGCAGGAGAACGGCGCGTCGATCTTCTTGCTCGTCGAGATGGCGTTGTTCATCCTGACCGTCTTCGTCGCCTATGCGTACGTGTGGCGCAGGGGAGGGCTCGAATGGGACTAGAAGAGAAACTCCCCAGCGGCGTACTGCTCACCACCGTCGAGAAGCTCGCCAACTGGTCGCGCAAGTCCTCGCTGTGGCCGGCGACCTTCGGCCTGGCCTGCTGCGCGATCGAGATGATGGCGACCGGCGCCGGCAAGTACGACATCGCGCGCTTCGGCATGGAGGCCTTTCGCGCCTCGCCGCGGCAGGCCGACCTGATGATCGTCGCGGGCCGCGTGAGCCAGAAGATGGCCCCGGTGCTTCGGCAGATCTACGACCAGATGCCCGAGCCGAAATGGGTCATCGCCATGGGCGTCTGCGCGAGCAGCGGCGGCATGTTCAACAACTACGCGCTGGTGCAGGGCGTCGACCACATCGTGCCCGTCGACATGTACCTGCCCGGCTGCCCGCCACGGCCGGAGATGCTGCTTGACGCGATCATCAAGCTGCACGAAAAGATCAAGAACGAGCCGCTCGTCGAAAAGCACGAGTTGTTCACGCCGGCAGGCCCGGTGCGCAGCGCATGACCGATCGCATGGGTGAGACGTCGGGCATGCCGGACATGACCTCGCCCCCGCCACGGGTCGCGATGGAGTACGCCGACAATCCCGAGATGGCGTTGCTGGTCACGGCGGTCGAAGGCGCTTTTCCGGACGCCGTCGAGCGGGTCGTCATCGACCGTGGCGAGCTGACCCTGCACATTCGCCGTCCGGCGATCGTCGATGTCGCCCGCCTGCTGCGCGATGACCGGCAGCTGCACTTCGAGGTGCTGTCCGGCGTTTCGGGCGTCGACTACCCCGCGGTCGAAGACGGCCGGCGGCTGCATGCGGTCTACCACCTGCTGTCGATGACGCACCGCCAGCGAGTGCGGCTCGAGGTCGCGGTGACGGTCGACGACCCGCACATCCCCAGTCTCGTCGGCGTCTACCCGACCGCTGACTGGCACGAGCGCGAGACCTACGATTTCTTCGGCATCATCTTCGACGGCCACCCGGGGCTCGCGCGGATCGAGATGCCGGACGACTGGGAAGGCCACCCCCAGCGCAAGGACTACCCGCTCGGCGGCGTACCCGTGCAGTACGTCGGCGCGACCATCCCGCCGCCGGACGAGCGGAGGTCGATGGCATGACCGACATCGATGAGACCGCTGCTGTTTATACGGTCACTGGCGGCGACTGGGACGAGGCCTTCACCGAAAGCGGCTTCAACGACGAGCGCATCGTCGTCAACATGGGCCCGCAGCACCCGTCCACCCACGGCGTGCTCCGGATGGTGCTCGAGCTCGAGGGCGAGACAGTCATCAAGACGCGGGTCGTCATCGGCTACCTGCACACGGGGATCGAGAAGAACCTCGAATTCCGCAACTGGACGCAGGGCGTCACGTTCGTCACGCGGATGGATTACCTCTCCAACTTCTTCAACGAGACGGCGTACTGCCTGGGCGTCGAGAAATTGCTCGGCATCGAGCCACCGCCACGCGCGACGACCATCCGCGTGCTGCTGATGGAACTCGAGCGAATCGCGTCGCACCTGGTGTGGTTGGCGACGACCGGGCTCGAGCTCGGCGCGATCTCCGTGATGCTCTACGGCTGGCGCGAGCGCGAACTCATCATGGACATCAAGGAGCTCATCACCGGGCTGCGGATGAACAACGCGTTCATTCGCCCTGGCGGCCTGGCGCAGGACATGCCGCCCGGCGCGGAGGAAAAGATCCGCGAGTTCCTGCGGGAGATGCCGATCCGGCTGCACGAATACGAAAACCTCCTGTCCGGCAACCCGATCTGGACCCGGCGCACGCAGGACATCGGCTACCTCGATGCGACCAGCTGCATCGCGATGGGTGTGACCGGTCCGATGCTCCGCTCGGCCGGCCTGCCGTGGGACCTGCGGAAGGACCAGCCGTACTGCGGTTACGAGACCTACGACTTCGACGTCCCGACGGAAACCACGTGCGACGTCTGGGGTCGCTACCTCGTGCGCCTCGCCGAGATCAAGGAATCCCTGCGCATCGTCGAACAGGCCGTCGACCGGCTCGAACCCGGTCCCGTGATGGTCGAGGACAAGAAGATCGCCTGGC
>JBDSAK010000086.1:0-5869 GCA_039922195.1 Mycobacteriales bacterium | reverse complement strand
GGCCTGCCCGATGATGATCGGCTGGATGACGTTGTTCTCGAGGTAGCCATAGGCCACGAACAACACGAGGCAGAGCATCCCGGTCGTCGGGCTGACGCTGAAGCCCATGATGACGAACGGTACGCCGCCCATTGCCCCGCCGATCTGCGGCACCAGGTTGAAAACCATCACGTTGAGCGCGAGCAGCGGTGCGAGCGGCACTCGCATGATCAGCCCGAGGGCCAGCACGTAGATCGCGGCCATCGCGGCGACGAACAGCGACCCGGCGACGTACCGCCCGATGGCGCGGTAGGCCAGCCCGCCCAGCCGGTCGGCGAGCGGCCGGCGAGCTTCGGGCACGAGCCGGCGCGCGTGCCCGATGAGGCGACCACCGTCGAGCAGCAGGCAGACGGCGAGCAGCAGGACGATGCCGCCGGCGAAGAATCCCGACACGAGCGAGCGCAGTGCCGGACCGAGCGGACTCTCGCTGCCACCGAGTCGCTGCGGTAGCTGCTCGAAGAACTGCGACAGTTTGCCGGGGACGTCGGCGTTCTCCAGCTGGTCGCCGATGAACGGGATCTGGCCGAGCTCGCTGATGCTCTTCGGGAGTTGCTCGCTGACGTCACTGATCTGCTTCGAAGCGGGCGGAATCATCAGTACGCCGAGAACCACGAGCGCGACCGCCGCTGTGGTGAACACCGCGGCGACAGCCCACGTGCGTGGCAGCCGGGTCTTGCGCATGACGAACTCGACCAGCGGGTTGAGTGCGAGCGCGAACAGGCAGCCGATGACCAGCGCCGTTGCGGCGCGTGGCGCCGCCCGAATGACGCCGACGAGGGTTACCGCCGCGACGAAGCACGCGATGGCGGTGAAGATCGTGCGCGGGTCGAGGTCGTACATCCGATCGCCGGCGCGGTTGTGCGGTGTCGCGATCTCGGCTTCGTTGCGCACGCCGGTAGCGTAGCCACCATGGCACCCACCGGAGACGTACCGCGACTGCGCGTTTCCAATCGGTCGGTCATCATCGCGGCGATCGCGTTCGCGGTGACGCTGCTCGCCATGCGCATCCTGGCGGCCGCCGGGCGGGTCATCGGCTGGATGCTGGTTGCCGCTGCGATCGCCGGGCTGCTGGCTCCGTTGGTCGCGCAGCTGTCCCGGCGGATGCGGCGAGGGGCCGCGGCGATCCTCGTGATGCTCCTGACGGTCGCGATCGGTGGCTTCGTCGTACGAGGATTGGTCACCGATGTCCTGAGTGAGACCGAGAAGCTCAAGGTGAGTGCGGCTGAGGCGGCGCGTGAGCTCGAGGAGGGCCACGGCGGCTTCGCGGATTTCGCGTCGTCGATCCGGCTCGAGGAACGCACCGAGCGGTTCATGGAACTCGTGCCGGAGCAGCTATCAGGCGGCGGCACCGCGGCCGAGAAGTTGCGGGCCAACGCCACCCGGGGGGTCGCGTTCCTCGCGACGTTCATCTTGTCGCTGTTCCTGTTGCTGCACGGCCCGAAGATCGCCGCCGCCGCAGCTGAGCAGATCGGTGACCGCGACCAGCGGATGCGCGTTCGCAGAGTAGGTGTATCGGCGTTCCGCCGGGCCTTCGGCTATGCCCGCGGCACCATCGCGCAGTCGATCTTCGCGGGCACGCTGGCCTATCTACTCGCCCGGGTCGTGGGCATTCCGGGTGCCGGAGCACTCGCTGTCTGGGTCGCGATTTGGGACATCGTGCCGGTCGCCGGCGCGGCCATCGGTGCCCTGCCACTCGTGGTTCTCGGATTCCTCGAGAAGCCGCTCTACGGCGTATTGCTCGCGGTTGCGTTCATCGCCGTACAGGTACTCGAAGATGTCGTCTGGCAGCCGCGGCTCGAGCGGCAGACCATGAAGCTTGGCCCGTTCCTGACTGTGTTCTTCGGGTTGGTCGGGCTGGAGCTGCGCGGTCTGACCGGCGCCCTCCTTTCGATTCTTTTCGGGGCGTTGCTCATTGCGGTGATCGATGACTTTGCCCCCGAGGCGGCTCCGCCCGATCCGCGGGACGCCGCGCTGATGGACCCGGAGGAGCCGTCACCCGGAGACATGGAGCCGCCGGGTGGGCGCGTCGACAGCGGGCAGCCGCAGACCGCTTAGCGGTAGTCGTCGTCGAGACCGCCGGCGACCGGGTAGGCCTGCTCGAGTGCGTCAGCTTCCGGCGTTTCCAGGTCCAGGATCGGGCCGATGGCGGCGAGGTCGTCCGGATCCGGCTCGAGGTCGAGTGCCTCGGGGTCCATCTCGCTCATGCGCCGCGTCCGTCCAGTTCCCGGCTGGTGTCGCGCATCCGCAGGGGATCAGGCCGGGTGTTGCCGGGGAAGCGCTTCGCGTACTCGCCCTCCAGCTCGAGCATCCGCTCGGTGTGGGCGGTCAGGGCGTCTGCTGACCCGTTGAGGAATGTCTGGTGCCGTGTCTCGTGGAGGTGGGACACCTGGCGCTCGAGGTCCTCGTCGGCCAGGTCGCCGGCCGGCTTGCCGCGTGCCGTGACCTCCTTGTCCGTCACGTCGACTGTGGCGTCAGCCTTTTTCTCGGCTTCCTGGTGCAGGTCGCTGCCCATGACTCTCCTTGCGGTTGGGAGGTGGCGTGCTCCTCTGTCCGGCTCCTTACCCCAGGTCCGCACAGCCCTACCCCCCCGCGGTCGTCAGACCGACTTCGGCAGCTTCTGCTTCAGCGTCAGCGTCGGTGCGAAGAGGTCACCGTGCTCCTCGACGCGGCGCAGGACGTCGTCGGTCTCGAACGCGAGGTGGCTGGGGTCACCCTTCTCGAGGCAGGTCTGGACCTCGTCCCAGGTGATCGGCGTCGAGCAGGTCGGCCGCTCGCGGGCGCGCAGCGAGTAGACGCAGATCGTCGTCTTCGCCGAGACGTTCTGGCTCCAGTCGACGAGCACTTTGCCGTGCCGCAGGTCCTTCTTCATGTTGTGCACGACGAGCTCGGGATGTTCGCGTTCCATCCGTTGCGCGAGGGCCTTCGCGAACGGCGTCACCGCGTCGTACGTCGTCGGTGTGTTGAGCGGGACGTAGACCTGCATGCCCTTCGACCCCGATGACTTCGGGAACATCTGCAGGCCATGTTCGGCGAAGTAGTCGCGCAGCCACAACGCCACTTGGCAGCACTGCACGATGTCGGCCGGCGCGCCGGGGTCGAGGTCGTAGACCATCATCTGCGGGCGGTCGACGGTCTTCGCGACGTGCATCGATGTGTGCAGCTCGAGGTCGGCGAGGTTGGCCGCCCACACCAGCGTCGCCAGGCTGTCGACGGTGCAGTAGCTGATGTCCTTGCCGTTGTCCTTGCTCCAGATGTCGACGGTCTTGACCCAGTCGGGCCGGTGCTTCGGGCAGTTCTTCTCGAAGAAGAACATTCCGTCGACGCCGTTGGGATAGCGCTTCATGGTGAGCGGGCGGTTCTTCAGGTGCGGCAGCAGCACCGGGGCGATCCGCGAGTAGTAGTCGATGACCTGGCCCTTGGTGAAGCCGGTGGCCGGATACAGCACCTTGTCGAGGTTGGACAGGGTCAGCGTCCGGTTGCCGACACGCACTTCGACCTTCGGCGAGGCAGGACTCACTGGTGCGTCTCCCGGATGACATCGCGCGCGGGCTTGTCGTCACGAACTCCTTTGTACGACGGGTGCCGCAGCTTGCCATCGCCGGTCCACTCGGTGAACTCCACCTCGCACACGAGTTCCGGCTCGACGTACGTGGCTGTTTTCGCATGCATCTTCGGAACCGCGTTCGCGAAGGGGCTGTCCTTTCGTTTGAGCGGTTTCAGGGCCGCGGCCAGCTCTACGAGCGTCTTCGCGGTGAAGCCGGTGCCGACGTTGCCGGCGTATCGGAATACTCCCTCGTCGTCGTAGACGCCGATCAGGAGAGCGCCGAGCTGGCCCTCGCGCGCGCCCTCGCCCTGCGTCCAGCCACCGATGACGACCTCCTGCCGGCGGATGTTCTTGATCTTGCGCCACGTATCGGACCGCTTTCCCGGGACGTAGGCCGAGTCCAGCCGCTTGGCCATCACGCCTTCGAGCTGCTGCGCCTTGCTCGCGGCGATGATGGCCGGGCCGTCGTCGACGTAGTGGTCGGGGGTGTCCCAGTGCGGGCCCTTGAGCTTGAGCTTCTTCAGCAGCTCGCGCCGCTCGCTGTAGGGCAGCGCCATCGTGGACTTACCGTCGAGGTAGAGCACGTCGAAGATGAGGTATGCGATCGGCACTTCCTTCATGAGCCGGCGCACCTTTGCCTCGCCGGTCACGTGCATGCGGTTTTGCAGCCGGCCGAAGTTGGGGCGGCCGTCCTCGTCGAAGGCGACGACTTCACCGTCGAGAACGAGACGCGTCGAGCCGACCGCGAGACCGAGCTCGCGCAGCTCCGGATAGCGCGGCGAGATGTCGAGAGTATTGCGGCTCATCAGGCGCACCCGGCCCCCGTCGACGTACGCGATCGCGCGGACGCCGTCCCACTTGAACTCGTACGCCCAGCCGTCGCCGCGCGGCGCTGCACCCGCGGTGGTCGCGAGCATCGGTACGACGTTGTCTGGCATCGGTTCCCAATCCGGCGGCGCAGCGTCCAGCTTACGAATGAGCCACTGGCGGCCGTCCCGGCCTCCGGTCTGGATGAGAACGTATTCGCCGTCGGCGCGTTTGCCGTGCAGGCGGAACTTCACCTTGTCGTCGGCCCACTCGAGCACCTCGTACGTGCCGCTGTCCCAGATGGAGACGTGCCCGCCGCCGTACTCGCCCCTGGGTATGTCGCCCTCGAACGAGAAGTACGACAGCGGATGGTCCTCGGTGTGTACGGCGAGCCCTTTGGCCTTCGGGTCCTGCGGGAGTCCCTTCGGCACCGCCCACGAGACGCCGACTCCGTCGCGTTCGAGCCGCAGGTCCCAATGCAGCGCGGTCGCGTGGTGTTCCTGGATCACGAACCGCGGCAGCTTGGTACGCCGCTTGGGCGCGCCGTCGGCCGGCTCCGCCGTTTTGCTGAAGTCGCGCTTGCGCTTGTAGGTGTCCAGCTTGCCTGCCATGCCCGCGCCCTACCCGGCCCCGCGCCCTCCTAGCCCCAACACCACGGTCGACTGTGCGCGAGCTCCCGTCTTGTGTGCACTTGTGTACGGGACACGCCGGGGCGGCCGGCGTGTCCCTTACTGA
Organism: Mycobacteriales bacterium; assembly: GCA_039922195.1. Taxonomy (GTDB): domain Bacteria; phylum Actinomycetota; class Actinomycetes; order BP-191; family BP-191; genus JBDTYE01. Next base: position 744 of record JBDSAK010000086.1, on the reverse strand, counting down.
TCGGCACACAAGACGGACGAGCGGGCGCCTGCCGGCGACGTCCTCAGCCCCACGACTCCAGCTCCGGCGCGCCACCGCGGCCGATCATCCAGGCGAGCAGCGCCGTGTTGTCCGCGCGGCCCGGGAGGCCTTCCAGGAGTTCGGGGACCATGCGCTGCACGAGCGCATCCGGCCAGTCGGCGGGGGTGTAGTCGAGGCCGAGGTCGACGTGATGGATCTCGACCTCTTTCCAGCGGGAGTAGACGACGGTGCGCGCCGCGCGCTTCTCGCCTCCGCTCGCGATCGACAGTCGTTCCCACGCATCGTCCGGGACGGTCGCGCAGAGTCGCTCGACCTCGGCCGACGACGACCGGACGTGCGCGATCAGCTCGGCGAAGGACTGCCGCGCGGATTCGGCGATCTCGGCCGCGCGGCCCTCCTTGCCGCCGACGTACTGCTCGACGACCTGGTCGTCGATCGCACCCTGCAATCGGCGTACGACGGAATCGGCGTTGCGCGCCACGTGCGCGAGGACGTGCGCGAGGGTCCAGTCGGGCAAGAGGCTCGGCCGCGCCAGGTCGTCCGGCGAGAGCTTGGCGAGCGTGCGCTCCAGCGCCGCCTGACCGGCGAGAATGCCCGCGATCTCTTCGTCAGGTCGCAACGGGACCCGATGCCTTAATCCGCTTGCGCAGCGCCGGCCGATCGAGCTCAGCCATCTTCGGGTACTGCGGCTGCATCTCGTCGAACCATTCCAGGATCAACTGC
>JBDSAK010000085.1:0-6366 GCA_039922195.1 Mycobacteriales bacterium | reverse complement strand
GCGTGCGGACCCTCGGCCATCGCCGTCGCAACAGCGGCGTTGAGATGCACGACCGGGCTCGGCCACTGCCGGGACAGCTCGGCGTACAACGCGCAGATCTGCCGCCAGTCGGTCTCGTCCGCGTTCGCTGCCTCGTCGTGCAGCGCGGCGATCGCCGCCTGCAGCTGGTAGGACCCGACGCGACCGAGCCCGGCTGACCGGCGCATCGCCTCGTCGAGAATCGCGACACCCGCACGGATCTGCTCGTGTTTCCACGCCGACCGATCCTGGTCGGCGAGCAGCACGAGATCACCGGCGGCATCGACGCGTGACGGTGACCGCGCGTCGTGCAGCAACATCAGGGCGAGCAACCCGTCGACTTCCGGTTCGCCTGGCATCAGCGCCGAAAGCAGCCGGCCTAGCCGGATCGCCTCGGCGCAGAGATCGTGGCGCACCAGGTCGTCGCCTGCTGTCGCGGCGTAACCCTCGGAAAAGATGAGGTAGACGACGGCGAGCACCGAACGCAATCGGTCCGGGAGCACGGCGTCGGCCGGCACCTGGTACGGGATGCCGGCGTTGCGGATCTTCTTCTTCGCGCGGACGAGCCGCTGCGCCATCGTCGGCTCGGAGACGAGGAATGCCCGCGCGATTTCCGACGTCGTGAGCCCGCCGAGCAGCCGCAGAGTCAGCGCCAGCTGCGCCTCGGTGTCGAGCGCTGGGTGAGCGCAGGTGAACATGAGCCGGAGCCGGTCGTCGCCGATCGTGCTCATGTCCGCCTCCACAGCCGAGTCGTCGTACGCCACCAGGGCTGCGAGCTGCTTCTCGTCGCGCTTGTGCTCGCGGCGCAGCCGATCGATCGCCTTGCGCTTCGCGGTGGTGATCAGCCACGCGAGCGGGCTGTCGGGCACGCCGGATGCCGGCCACTTCTCGAGAGCGGCGATCGCCGCGTCCTGCAGCGCCTCCTCGGCCAGATCAATGTCACCGAGGAAGCGGATCAGTTTTGCGAGCGCCTCCCCCGCGGCCGCCCGGAAGAGCGCGTCGAGCTCGGCGACGGACCGAGCCGGTCCTTCGCCGGCCGGCTCGGTCCGCTCGCTCACATCTCGACGATCGGCCGGACTTCGACGGCACCATCACGCGCACCGGGAATGAGCGCGGCGATCTCGAGAGCGCGATCGAGGTGCGGTACGTCGACGATGTAGTAACCGCCGATCTGCTCGGTCGTTTCGGCGAACGGACCGTCGGTGATCGCGGTGTTGCCTTCACGAATGCGTACCGTAGTCGCGCTGTCGCGGCCGTCGAGCTGCTCGCCGCCGACGTACTCGCCGGAGTCCTTGATCAACTGGGTGAAGGCAAGGTACTCGGCCATCATCTTTTCGCCGGACGCTTGATCAGCCGGTGCGTACTTGGGGTCGGTCGCGATCAACAGCAGATACTTCATGGTCTCTCCTCGTGGCCGGGGTGAATGGTCTCACCGAGTAGACGATCGGATTCGGCGAAATCGACAGGGCGACGCCGGCGAGAACCAGCCACCAGAACCACTAGGGTGTCTCACGCTCGAGCGTCTTGGGTCAAGCGACGGGCGCCCGCGCACCGTCGCGGCCCGCCGCAGGTCCGGGAGACCAGTCCTGCTGTTCAATACGACCCTGTCAACGGAGGAATATGCGGCTCCCGAACGCTGCGCACACCGACCGACCCTGGCGCTTGCACACGATCGCGAGTGATTTCGAGCTCGAGGACGTGTGGGCATTGCCGACGCCCGGTGGTCCGGACGACCACGCCCGACTGGTGCAGCAGTTCGCCTCCAACGACGACGAGGCGCTGTCCGGTGTCGTCGTGCGCACCCTGTTCGCGATCCGCTGGAAGCTCGGCGCACTCTTCGGCTGGGACAAGCCGGGAGCCGGCGTCGGCACGCGGGTGTCGTCGCTGCGCGACCGGCTGCCGGAAGACCTCCGCGACGGGCCTCGCGGCCCGGATCTGCAAGCGGTTCCGTTCACCTCCGTCTACCAGACCGCGGACGAGTGGGTGGCCGAGTCGGCCAATGGCACGGTGCACGCGTTGATGCACATCGGCTGGGTCCCGGATGGGGCCGGCGGATACCGCGGCCAGCTGGCGGTGCTGGTCAAGCCCAACGGAGTCCTCGGCAAGATCTACCTGGCCGCGATCAAGCCCATCCGGCGCACGCTGGTGTACCCCGTGATGGTCCGCTCCTGGGGAACCACCTGGTCGCGGTCGGGCTGAGTCAGAAGCCGGCGACCGCCTTCGGGCGGTACGGCGCCTCGAGCTGCGCGATCTCCGGGTCAGACAGATCGATGTCCAGCGCGGCGACGGCGTCCTCCAGGTGGTGCGGTTTCGTCGCTCCGACAATGGGTGCGGCGACACCCGGTCGCGAGGCGACCCAGGCGAGGGCAACCTGCGCCCTCGCTACGCCGCGCGCCGCAGCCACCTCCGCGACGACGTCGACGATCTCGCGATCCGACTCGGTGTAGAGCTTGCGGCCGAACTCGTCAGTGTCGCCGCGCTCAGTGCTGTCATCCCAGTCCCGCGTCAGCTTGCCGCGGGCCAGCGGGCTCCACGGGATAACGCCGATGCCCTGATCCAGGCAGAGCGGCAGCATCTCTCGCTCTTCCTCGCGGTAGAGCAGGTTGTAGTGATTCTGCATGCTGACGAAGCGCGTCCACCCATTGATGTCGGCGACGTACAACATCTGCGCGAACTGCCACGCCGCCATTGACGACGCACCGATGTAGCGCGCCTTGCCCGCCTTCACGACGTCGTGCAGCGCCTCGATCGTTTCCTCGATCGGGGTGTCGGGATCCCACCGGTGGATCTGGTAGAGGTCGACATAGTCGGTGCCGAGCCGGGTGAGGCTGTTGTCGATCTCCGACATGATCGCCGCGCGCGACAAGCCGGCGCCGTTGGGACCGGGCCGCATCCGGCCGTGCACCTTCGTAGCGATGACGACGTCCTCGCGTTTGGCGAAGTCGCGCAGTGCGCGGCCGGTGATCTCCTCGCTCGTGCCGCCGGAGTAGACGTTCGCGGTGTCGAACAGCGTGACGCCGAGTTCGAGCGCGCTCCTGATGAACGGCCGGGCTGCATCCTCGTCGAGAACCCACGGGTGGCTGCCGCGCTCGGCAATGCCGTAGCTCATGCACCCGAGGCTCACGCGCGAGACCTCGAGACCGGTCGAGCCGAGCCGCACGTATTCCATTCGTCCTCGCAGGGTGAGTCGGCCGCTACTCGCCCGATCGTAGGTGATCGCCGAGAGCCGCCAACTGGGACAGCCGCTGAATCCCGGCGTGATAGCCCGCGGCCAACGCGAGGTCATGGGCAACGGCGGCCAGCGCCGGGACGCGGTCATCGCCCATCGCGACCGCCACATCCAGCTGCGCCTGCCGGGCCTCGAAGTGGCCCAGCGGCGGCCCTTCGCTCACCGCGCGCGCTGCTAGGGGCGGGTCGAAGAAGACGTGCACCAGCTCCCACAAGAGGTGGTACGCCGTGACGTGGCCTTCCTTGACCACGAGTGGATCGTCGCTGCGGATGACGAGGCAATGGTCGGCCTCGCGGTTGGCGCGGATCTCGCCGCCGGTGCCGCCGACGAGTGCGACAGTCAGTAGACCGGCATCGTGCGGCGCGCGCAGACCGGCTCGAACGTTGGCGCAGTTGCCGTCGCCAGAGGTGCCGACCGAGATGTCGTCCGGGCGGCCGAGGACCTTGACCTGGTGCGCGTCCGTCGAGCCGCCCCATTTCCGAAGACGAGTAGCCGGCCCCCCCGCCGTGGAGCGCTCGGCCATCGCCCGGCGGGCGAGCGCCAGTGTCGTCGCATCGTCCTTCAAGCCCAATGACGGGAGTCACGCGGCGCTCGAACGCCTGCGACACAACGGTTTCCAGTGTGGACGCGACAACGGTCATGAAATCACTGTGCTCGCGTTGCGTGTACGCGTACACAGCAAGCAAACGGGACGTGACGCAGCCGGGACGCATCAGCGTCGTCCCGGCTGCCTCTCATTGACCCCTTACGACGCGCACGCGGGCGCTGCATCCTCGATCCTGAAAACCGGCGGGTCCGTGCTCGGCGCGACGAATGTCACGTACAGGGTTGCCCCGCCGCTGCTTGAAGCCTGTCCCGGGTCGTCGCCGCCTTCCGCGAAGACCGCGCCGGCGGGGAGGCCAGGACCGTACGTCGTCGAGTGGCACTGTCCGTCAGTGAAGGTCACGGCACCCGACTCCACTGCGGCCAGCACGATGCCCGGGTGGTGGTGCCACCCGCTGCGGCCGCCCGCAGCGAGGACGATCTTCTGCACCCGGACATCGGTCGCGTCCTTGGTCTGGAATTTCACTCGGTCGCTGTTGATGTGGACCGTGTGGTCGAAGTTGGCGACGACGAGGGTGGACGCCACGAGGCCCGACGGGGGTGACGCCAGCGCTTGCGGTGCGAACGATCCCACCACCGCGATGCCGACACTGGCGCCCAACAGGTGCATTCGACTGAACCTCATGGCAGTTCTCCTCTCGAGGCGCCCGCAGAGAGAGGCGGTGCCCCGCCCCGACAGGCATCGCCACGCGATGTGGCGGGTGGTGGGTGCGGGCGCCGGATACGCGACCGAAGTTCGGCCGATTGGCGGCGGAATTTCCGACCCATCCTGGGCTCCAGGCGTCCGCGAGCGGAGCTCCGAAAGGGCCCCGCGACCGCCCGAGTGTTCTCCCGCTGGGAGGCCACCGCAATGGCCCGAATCAACTAGAGAGGACACCGCCGTTCGCTTGTTGGCGTGTCGACGAGTTCAGGCGCTCACCATTGTCAGGACGTGCACATCAGAATTGACCTGTTGTGTCACGTTTCCTGAAGGCTGCGTCAGCCGGCGCGAACGAGAACAACTGTCCAGGTGAAGCCGTAATGCTCGGCCACACAGGTCGCCACTTCGTGCTCCTCGCTCTTCTCGCCGGACGCGTGCTCGAACTCGGTGAGGTGTTGGAGGTCATCGGGGACAATGGTGCCGGCAAGTCGACACTCATCAAGGCGCTGTCCGGAGCGTTGCAGCCCGACGCCCGGGAGATTCGCCTGGACGGCGACGTCGTCACGTTCCGGAGCCCAATGGATGCGCGCCGACAAGGCATCGAGACGGTCTACCAAGATCTTGCGGTTGCGCCGGCACTGAACATCGCGGAGAACCTCTTCCTTGGCCGAGAGCTGCGCCGGCCGGGCGCACTCGGATCGGTCTTGCGAATGGTCGACAAGAACCGGATGCAGACCGAGGCCCGCTCTCACATCAGCGATCTCAAGATGCGGATCGGCTCGATCAAGCAGGCGGTCGAAACGCTGTCGGGCGGTCAGCGGCAAGGGGTTGCCGTTGCGCGGGCAGCGGCGTTCGCGAGCCGAGCCGTCATCATGGACGAGCCGACGGCGGCCTTGGGCGTCAAGGAGTCGGGCATGGTCCTCGACCTGATCCGGCAGATCCGCGAGGGCGGCATGCCGGTCATCCTGATCAGCCACAACATGCCGCACGTGTTCGACGTCGCCGACCGCGTGCACATCCAACGTCTCGGCCGTCGCGTCGCGGTCGTCACGCCGCAGACACACAGCATGAAGGACGCGGTCGCGCTGATGACCGGCGCGATGGCGGGCGAGGACGTCACCGACTCCCCTGCGGGCGCCTGACCGCGGGTCCAGCCAGGCGCGACCGAGACGATCCGCCCTGGCAGCGCGGATGATCTGTGGTTGACATGATCTTGGTCTGGGCGCAGCCAGGCCCCGACGATCACCACAGATCATCAGCGACCAGGATTCCGCGGGAACGTCGGCTAGCCTCGACGCTGCGTGTTCGCAAGTCGAGACGGGTCAGGAGCAACGGTGCGGGTCGTCGCGACGTACGGCATCAAGGGCGGTGTCGGGAAGACCTCGGCGGCGGTCAACCTCGCTGCGCTCGCGGCGCTCAACGAGTGGCGCACGCTGCTCTGGGACCTCGACCCGCAGGGTGCCGCCGGCTATCTGCTCGGGGCCAAGCCGAAGGGTCGCGGCGGCAGCATCGGGCTGCTCACGGGAGAGCGCGATCTGGACGATGCCATCAAGGCGACGAGCGTCGACGGACTCGACCTGCTTGCCGCAGACGCATCGATCCGCGCGGCGGACACAGCGCTCGGCGGGGCCAAGAAGCCGGGGAAACAGCTCGCCCGAATTCTGAAAACCGTGCGGGCGTCGTACGACCTCGTCATCCTCGACTGCCCGCCCGGGTTGTCGCTGCTGTCGGCGAACGTGTTCGATGCCGTCGACGTACTCCTGGTGCCGCTCATTCCGGCGCCGCTGTCGCTGCGCACCTACGACCAGCTCGAGGTGTTCCTCGACAAATCCGCCGGCCCGAAGCCGCGCCTCGCGCCGTTCTTCTCGATGGTCGA